>CBFCWZ010000303.1:0-4490 GCA_965601935.1 uncultured Ilumatobacteraceae bacterium | reverse complement strand
GCGGTGATGCCGATGTTGCACTTGCCGGGGCTGATGATGCCGGGGCAGTTCGGGCCGAGCAGCCTTGTGTTCGGGTGGTCGCGTACGAGGGTGTTGAAGGTGCGCGCCTCGTCCTGGGCCGGGATGCCCTCCGTGATGCACACCACCAGTTCGATGCCGGCAGCCGCCGCCTCGAGGATGGCGTCGGAGGCGAACCTCGGAGGAACGGCGGCAAAGGAGGCGTTGGCGCCGGTGGCGTCGACGGCCTCCAGGACCGAGTTGAAGATCGGGATCCCTTCGACGTCCTGACCGCCCTTGCCGGGCGTGACGCCACCCACGATCTGGGTGCCGTAGTCGCGGTTGCGCAGGCCGTGGTACTTGCCCTGCCCGCCGGTGAGGCCCTGGACGAGGACCTTGGTGTTCTCGTTGACGAAAATGGCCATCGTTGTCTCCTCAGCCGTTCGCGATCGCAACAGCGGCCCGGGCCGCTTCCAACATGGTCGGTTCCGAGCGCAGCTTGCTCTCGGGGATTCCGGCATCGAGCAGGATCTGTCGACCCTCCTCGGCGTTCGTGCCGTCGAGGCGGATCACGATCGGGGCACGGAGGTCGACCCGGCTCATCGCCTCGACGATGCCCTTGGCCACCTCTTCGCCGCGGGTGATCCCGCCGAAGATGTTGATGAAGATCGACGTCACGCTCTCGTCGAAGTTGATCACCTCGAGCGCGGCGGCCATCACGTCGGCATTGGCCCCGCCGCCGATGTCGAGGAAGTTCGAGGCGGCGCCGCCCACCTGGTTGACCACGTCGAGCGTCGACATGGCGAGGCCGGCACCGTTGGCGATGATGCCGACCGAGCCCTCGAGGCCGATGTACTGGAGGTCCTTCTCCTTGGCGAGACGCTCGCGCTCGTCGAGTTCCTCGGTGGCGGCGAAGGCCTCCCACTCGGGGTGGCGATACTCGGCGCTGCCGTCGAGGGTCACCTTGGCGTCGAGGGCGTGGACCTCACCGGTCGGCTTCAGGATCAGCGGGTTGATCTCGGCGAGGTCGCAGTCGCCCTCCTGGAAGCAGCGGTAGAGCTTCACCAGGATGTCGGCGGCACCGTCGATGGCCTTCTCGGGCAGCCGCGCGTCGATGGAGGCCTGACGGGCCGTGGCCTCGTCGAGCCCGTCGACCGGGTCGATGTGCAGCTTCACGATGGCCTCGGGGTTGGTCTCGGCCACCGTCTCGATCTCGACACCCCCCTCGGCGGAGAGCATGAGCAGGTGCTTCTTGGCCGCCCGGTCGAGGGTGAAGCTGGCGTAGTACTCCTCCTCGATGTCGGAGGCGTGCTCGATCCAGAGCCGCTGCACGACGTGGCCCTTGATGTCCATGCCGAGGATGTTCCCGGCGTGCTCGCGCACGGCCGCTGCGTCGTCGGCCAGCTTGATGCCGCCGGCCTTGCCGCGGCCACCGACCTGGACCTGGGCCTTCACGACGACGGGGTACCCGGCCTTGCCGGCCTCCTCCACCGCCTCGTCGACGGTGTCGGCGGGCCCACCTGGGCTCACCGGGATGTCATAGCGGGCGAAGTACTGCTTGCCCTGGTACTCGAACAGGTCCACGCGGACGCTCCGTTTCTACTGGCGGTCGATCGGTTCGGGGGTGTCCCACGAGCGTTCGCCACTTCGTCCGCGGGGAGGCCTCACGAGTGGGGAACCCTACGTGGTGACGGTCGGAAGCCACCAACCGCCCGGCAGAATGGCGCCGTGCAGTCCACCTCCGCGCGACGGCCCCGCCTCCGGACCCCGCTCGCACGGGCGGTGGTCCCGGTGCTCGGGGGGATCCTCCTGCTGGGGGTCATCTTCGGATTCCTGTGGCTCATGGCCGCGTGGCTGTCCGGTGACGGGACCGAGACCTCCGAGCGCTTGGCGCCGACGCGGCTCGAGCTCGGGTCCGTCACGGCGCGTGCCGATGACGTCGCCGAGGCAGGGCCACTGCTCTTCCAGGAGCTCGACACCGTCACGGGGACCCGGTCGATCGTGGTCCACCACGAGGGCGACGACCCGGCCAACGGTTGGCAGCTCTACTACGCCTTCCCCGTCGACCGGCCGAACTGCCTCGCCGAGCAGATCCCGGACACGCGCACGTTCATCGACTGCGACGGGAACGAACTCGACGTGACCGAGCTGTCACCGCCCACCGAGGACGTCCGGCCCGTCGTCGAGGAGCAGAAGACGCTCTACCTCGACCTGAGCGCACTGAGCAGCGCGCCACCCGACGACTGATTTCCCGCGGGACCGGGGTGTCACGATGGGCCGATGGCCCACGGAACCCACGACTACGACGCCGATCCCCGCAACGCGGACATCCGGATCGGGATCAACGACGACATCGTCCATCGTGACCGGGCCATGGTGTCGGTGTTCGACAGCGGATTCATGCTCGGCGACGGAGTCTGGGAAGGCATTCGGGTGCACCGGGGAACGCCGGTCTTCCTCGACGAGCACCTCCGGCGGCTGGACGAGGGGGCGAAGGCGATCGACCTCGACATCTGGCGCACCCACGACCAGTTGGCGGCGATGATCCATGCGACCCTCGCCGCCAACGGGATGGACGACGCCGACGGGGTCCACATCCGGCTCATGGTGAGCCGCGGAGTCAAGTCGACTCCCTACCAGGACCCCAGGTTCACCATCTCGCCGCCGACCATCGTGATCATCCCCGAGTACAAGGAGCCGGTCGACGAGACCTCGACGCGAGGGGTCCGCCTCTCCACGGTGTCCACCCGGCGGGGCCGTCCCGACGTGCAGGACCCGAAGTGGAACTCCCACTCGAAGCTGAACTGCATCTCCGCGTGCATCCAGGCCACCAAGGCAGGCGCCGACGAGGGCCTGATGCTCGACCCGCAGGGGTTCGTGGCCACGTGCAACTCGACGCACTTCTTCATCGTCCGCCATCCCGATGGTCCGGGCGAGCCACCGGAGGTGTGGACGTCGACCGGTGACTACTGCCTTCCGGGGATCACGCGCCGCAACGTGCTCCGGCTCTGCGCGCGGCACGGAGTCGCCTCCCGGGAGAGGAACTTCAGCCTGACCGAGGTGTACTCGGCGAGCGAGGCATTCGTGACCGGGACGTTCGCCGGAGTCGCTCCTGTCACGGAGGTCGACGGGAGGACGATCGGCGCAGGTGGGCGGGGCCCGATCGTGGAACGACTCCAGCAGTGGTATCTCGAGCTGGTGGAGGAGGCCGCACGATGACCGACGACGCCGTACGGATCGCCATGTGGTCGGGACCCCGCAACCTCTCGACGGCGATGATGAGGAGCTGGGGCCAGCGGTCCGACACGGTGGTGATGGACGAGCCCCTCTACGCGGCCTACCTCGCCACCACCGGCCTCGACCATCCCGGCGCCGCCGAGGTGATGGCGGCGGGACCCACCGACCCCGGGGAGGCGATCGCGGCGTGCCTCGCTCCGCTACCGGACGGCCGGACGGTCTCGTATCAGAAGCACATGGCACACCATCTCTGGGGCGACCTGCTGCCGGACTGGGACGAGCCATGGTGGGCGCACCTCCGGCACGGGATGCTCCTCCGCGACCCACGGCGGGTGCTGGCGAGTTACACCGACGTGCGCGAGCAGGTGACGCTGGCCGACATCGGTCTCCCGCAGCAACTCCAGCTCGTCGATCGATGCGAGGTCGTGATCGACACCGCCGACTTCCTCACCGCGCCGGCGGCGTACCTGGAGCTGATGTGCGATCGCCTGGGCGTGCGCTACGACCCCGCCATGCTCTCGTGGCCGGCCGGCCGTCGCGACACCGACGGAGTGTGGGCCCCGCACTGGTACTCGTCCGTGGAAGCGTCGACGGGCTTCGGTCCGGCTCCCCATGGGCCCTCGCCCACGGCTCCGGCGCACCTCCGCGCGCTCACGGCGGACGCGATGGAGATCTACGGCGAGCTCCGACGCCACACGGTGGTGCTCAGCTGACCGAGCGAGCAGCCATCGACTGGGTCGCCTCGAGGAGACGCTCGACGAACACTTCGGTGTGCTCGTCGAGCTTGCTCCGGCTCATCGCCAGGCCGCCGATGACCTGTGCACCGGTGTCGCCGACGGCGCTGTTCAGCTTGTCGAGGCTCTTGCCCGGGTTGAGGGCGAAAGTGCAGAAGGTGGCCACGCTCTTGCCCCGCATCGTGGGCAGGTTGGCGATGCTGCGCTCGGCCCACGGCGCCTGAGCGAACACGAACGCCCCGTGCACCCACGTTCCGACGAGGATCAGGTCGGCGTCCTGGATGGACTGCAGGTCGGGCTGACGAACCTTGGAAAGACCTGTGATGGTCCACCCCTCCTGCTGGAGCAGGGTGGCGGTCTTCTCCGCCGCCTTCCACGTGTTGCCGGTCGCGCTCTCGACAAGGAATGAAGCCTTCATCGCCGGCAATTCTGGCAGGTCGGGTACCCGCTCCGGGATTTGAGTGACCTCAGAGCTTCTTGAGCGTCGCCCACGCGAGGGCAAGGTGCTTCGCTCCGGCACTG
>CBFCWZ010000302.1:0-4499 GCA_965601935.1 uncultured Ilumatobacteraceae bacterium | reverse complement strand
ACCTTTCGCGAAACCTTCGACAGTTTCCGCCGCAACGCCACGCTCACCGTGGCCGCGATCATCACCGCCGCCATCTCGCTGCTCGGTGTCGGGCTCACCCTCCTGAGCCAACACGGGTTCGACAACCTGCTGTCGCGATGGGAGGGCGGCGTGGAGATGATCATCTTCATGCGACCCCAGGCCACGCAGGATCAGCTCCAGCTGGTGGCCGACAACCTCAACGCGCAGGACCAGTTCATCGAGAGCTGGACCTACTGCGACGCCGAGTGTTCGCTCGCCGAGGCCGATCGCGTCCTCGCCGGCGAGCCGGGCGTGCGCGACCTGCTCACCCCGGACAACATCACGACCCAGTTCAACGCGGTTCCCACCGAGGGCACCGACGTGGAGCTGTTGCGCCAGCTGTCGGGAGCGTTCGCCGAGGCGCCGAGTGTGTTCGACGTGCAGTTCGCGGAGGACCAGATCAGTCTCATCGAGCAGTTGCAGAGTTTCTTCGGCTTCCGATTGCTCCTGTTGTCGGGCTTCCTGCTGTTCGCCGCGGTGCTCCTGATCTGGAACACCATCCGTACGGCCATCTTCGCCCGTCGCCGCGAGATCGAGGTGATGAAGCTCGTTGGCGCGACCGACTGGTTCATCCGTCTGCCGTTCATGCTCGAGGGCCTGCTCCACGGCATCATCGGCGGCGGCGTCGCCAGCCTCGGGCTGTGGGTCTGGAACGAACAGTGGACGAGCGGCGTCCAGTCGTTCCCCGAGGGCAGCGGGTTCGCCTCCCTCGTGGTGACCGACGGCTACCAGTACTGGGTGATGCTCATCATGCTCGGAATCGGCGCCCTCGCCGGTGCCATCGGTGCGGGCATCGCCGCCACCCGCTTCCTCGACGTCTGACTGGGGGAGCCCCGCGCCCGGTCGGTACCTTCGGCGGATGGAGTACGAGCAGATCGTCTACGAGGTCGCCGACGGCGTCGCCACGATCACACTGAACCGGCCCGACAAGCTCAACGCATTCACGGGGACGATGATGACCGAGATGATCGACGCGTTCGACCAGGTCGACGCGGACGACAACGTCCGAGCCGTCATCGTGACCGGCTCGGGGCGCGCCTATTGCGCTGGGGCCGATCTGGGGCGAGGGGGCGAGACGTTCGCCAGGGGAGGCAGCGACGTCAGCAGCAACACCGGCGTCGTTCGGGACGGCGGTGGAATGCTCACCCTCCGGATCTTCGACTGTACGAAGCCGGTCATCGGAGCGATCAATGGTGCCGCTGTCGGGGTCGGCGTGACGATGACCCTGCCGTTCGACATCCGGCTCGCCGGCGAGTCGGCCAAGTTCGGATTCGTCTTCAGCCGGCGAGGCATCGTGCCGGAGGCCTGCTCGTCGTTCTTCCTGCCTCGGCTCGTGGGGATCAGCACGGCCACGGAGTGGTGCTACTCCGGCCGGATCTTCCCTGCGTCAGAAGCGCAGGATCGTGGGCTGGTGCGCAGTGTGCATCCGGCCGACGAGCTCCTGCCGGCGGCGCGCGATCTGGCCCGTGAGATCGCGGACAACACCGCTGCGGTGTCGGTTGCGCTCACCCGCCAGATGATGTGGCGGATGCTCGGTGCCCACCATCCGATGGAGGCGCACAGGGTGGATTCCCGGGGGATCCAGTCACGCGGAGCCAGCGACGACGCGAAGGAAGGCGTCACGAGCTTCCTCGAGAAGCGCGACCCGACATACCCCGACAAGGTGAGCGCCGGATTGCCCGACATCTTCCCCGACTTCGAGCAGCCCGAGTTCCACTGACATCACGTCAGCGCACTTCGCCCGAGCAGGTCGTAGCTTGGAGCGGGTGACCAGCTCGCAGGAGGTCAGCCTCTACGAAGCCGTGGGCGGGATGTCGTTCTTCGAGCGGCTCGTCGACGCGTTCTATGACGGCGTCGTCACCGACGAGGTGTTGCTGCCCCTATACCCGGACGACGATCTCGCCGGGGCCCGTCACCGGCTGACCCTGTTCCTCGCCCAGTACTGGGGCGGGCCACCCACCTACCTGGAAGAGCGCGGTCACCCCAAGTTGCGGATGCGTCACATGCCGTTCCATGTCGGCCCCCTCGAGCGCGACCGCTGGCTCGTCCACATGGCTGCGGCGATCGAGAAGGTCTGTGCCGCCCCCGACGTACCCGAAGGGGTGGGCGAGATGTTGATGGGGTACTTCGTGCCGGCGGCAGAGCATCTGCGCAACGACACCGGGCTCCCCATCCGCAGCCCTGGCTACGGACAGGATCAGCAGTGAACGCGATCGAGGTCCGCGACCTCCACAAGAACTACGGCCCGGTTCGCGCCGTCGACGGGCTCAGCTTCCGCGTGGAGCGCGGTGAGGTCTACGCGCTGCTGGGCGAGAACGGTGCGGGGAAGTCGACCACGGTCGAGATCCTCGAGGGCCACCGGCGGGCGACGTCGGGTGACGTGGCGGTGCTCGGGCTCGACCCGGCGTCCGCCACCCGCAGCTTCCGGAACCGGATCGGGATCGTGCTGCAGACGTCCGGCGTGGAGGCCGAGTTCACGGTTCGCGAGCTGGTGGACCTCTACGGCAGCTGCTATTCGGATCCCCGTCCCACCAGTGAGGTGATCGAACTGGTCGGGCTGGTCGAGAAGGCCGACGACCGCTTCGGGTCGCTCTCGGGAGGCCAGCGGCGACGCGTCGATCTGGCCCTCGGCATCGTGGGCCGCCCCGAGTTGCTGTTCCTCGACGAACCGACCACGGGCTTCGACCCGGCCGCCCGCCGACGGTCGTGGGACCTCGTGGAGTCGTTGGGTGACGACGGCACCACGATCCTGTTGACCACGCACTACCTCGACGAGGCCGAGCACCTTGCCGACCGCGTCGGGGTCCTGTCCGGCGGGAAGCTGGTCGCCGAGGGAACACCCGAGGAGTTGACCGCTCGAGAGAGCGGGACGATCCTGCGCTTCACGCTTCCCGAGGCCATCCCGGTCGACGATGCGTCGGCCACGCTCGAGCCGCTTCTCGGCGCTCCGATCCGGCTGTCCGGACGGCTGGTCGAGGCGTCGGTGGAGCAGCCGACGTCCGTGGTGCACACACTCACGGGCTGGGCCCTGGAAGACGGCCACGAACTCGACTCACTGACCGTGGAGCGGGCATCGCTCGAAGACGTGTACCTCGCTCTGATCGACGACGAGGCCGATGGCGAGAGCACCGCATGAGCGACTTCCCCAACAGCGGCAGATTGCTGCTCAACCAGACCCGCTACCAGCTCGTCACCTTCTGGCGGATCCCGGTGGCGATGTTCTTCACGCTCGCGCTGCCCTTGCTGCTCCTGCTCGTGGTGAACGCCCTTTTCGGCAACGAGACGATCGAGACCGACGAGGGCAACTGGTCGGTGAGCCAGTTCTACACCGGCGGTCTGGCCGCCTTCACCGCGGTCTCGGCCACCTACACGAACATCGCCAACATGGTCCCGATCCGCCGCGACGAGGGTGTGCTGAAGCGATGGCGCGGCACGCCGCTGCCGACGTGGACCTACATCGGGGGGTTCGTGCTCTCGGCGGTGGTCATCGCCTTCGTGGGCGTGGTCCTGATGCTCGGTCTCGGCGTGGCGCTCTACGACCTCGAGATCGTGTGGGCGAAGATGCCTGCAGCCGCGATCAGTTTCGCGGTCGGCGTGTCGTCGTTCGCTGCACTCGGCATGGCCGTTGCCGCCCTCGTGAAGACCGCGAGCTCGGCGTCCGCGGTGGCCAACGCCACGATCCTGCCGCTGGCGTTCGTCTCGAACGTGTTCATCATCAGCGAAGGCGGACCCGCCTGGATCGAGACGCTCGGCAACATCTTCCCGTTGCGCCCGTTCGTCGAGTCGATGCAGGACTGTTTCACGCCCTTCGTCGATCCGCCGGCCTTCAACTGGGACAAGCTCGCCTTCGTCGCCCTGTGGGGTGCCGCCGGCCTGCTCGTGGCCGCGAGGCGTTTCACCTGGGAACCGAGCGCCACGGCCGCCTCCGGCCGCCGCAACCGCCGCTCCGGCGACGTGCCCATGTAGTGCCGCGACCACGAACGTTGGCCCTGTTTCGTCGGCCGGATTCACCGCTGGCTGTGTTGCGGACTCCTCGAAGTGGGGCACGGCCGGTCCTTCGTCGCCGCGCCGTGCCAACGGAGGATCCGACTCGGCGTTCCACCACCAACGTCATGACCGAGTACGACGAACAGCTCCTATCCGAACACGATCGTCTTGCGGCCCGACACCAGGACGCGGTGCTGCAGGTGGGCCAGTACGGCCCTCGCCAGTACCGTCGTCTCGAGGTCGCGGCCCTTCGCGGTGAGCCGGGCCACGTCGTCGCGGTGGGTCACGTGGACGGTGTCCTGGGCGATGATCGGGCCCTCGTCGAGGTCGGCCGTGGCGTAGTGGGCGGTGGCGCCGATGATCTTCACACCGCGGTCGTGGGCCTGACGGTACGGGTTGGCGCCGATGAAGGCAGGGAGGAACGAGTGGTGGATGTTGATCACCTGCATCGG
>CBFCWZ010000301.1:0-4512 GCA_965601935.1 uncultured Ilumatobacteraceae bacterium | reverse complement strand
GGTCGGTCCGTCGGGCTGTGGCAAGTCCACGACCCTGCGCATGCTCGCCGGCCTCGAGCCGATCGACCAGGGCAAGGTGATGATCGGGGACCGCGACGTCACCTTCGAACCGCCGAAGGACCGCGACATCGCGATGGTGTTCCAGTCCTACGCCCTCTACCCCCACATGACGGTGGCGGAGAACATCGGCTTCCACCTCAAGATCACCAAGGTGCCGAAGGGCGAGCGCGAGGAGCGCGTGCGCGAGGCAGCCAAGATCCTCGACCTCGAGCCCTACCTCGGCCGCAAGCCCGCCAAGCTGTCCGGTGGCCAGCGCCAGCGGGTGGCGATGGGGCGGGCGATCGTCCGCCAGCCCCAGGTGTTCCTGATGGACGAGCCGCTCTCGAACCTCGACGCCAAGCTGCGTGTCCAGACCCGCACCCAGATCGCCGAACTGCAGCGCCGCCTCGGTGTCACCACGGTCTACGTCACCCACGACCAGGTCGAGGCGATGACCATGGCCGACCGCGTGGCCGTGATGAAGGACGGCATCCTCCAGCAGTGCGCCTCGCCGCGCGAGCTGTTCACGCTTCCGTCGAACCTGTTCGTGGCCGGCTTCATCGGCTCGCCTGCGATGAACCTGATGTCGGGCACCGTCGGCGCCGACGGCGTCCAGGTCGGCTCGCTCACCGTTCCGCTCACCGCCGCCCAGAAGTCTGCGCTCGACGGACACGAGGTCGTGATCGGCGTCCGCCCCGAGTCGTGGGATGTCGCCCACGAGGGTGGGCTCGACGCCCACATCGACCTCGTCGAGGAACTCGGGTCCGAGTCGTATCTCTACTGCTCGGCGCCGGGCGTCCCCGACAAGCAGGTCGTCGTGCGCCAGGAGGGGCTCAGCCCCGCCACGCGCGGCGAGACGGTCAGCCTGGTGCCGAAGCCCGTCGGGCTGCACGTGTTCGACGGCCAGACCGGCGAGCGCATCGCGGCGGAATAGGCCGTGTCCGAGATCCGCACCGACCCGTACACCGGCACGGTCGTTCACGTCGTCGGATCGCGCCAGAAGCGCCCCAATCTCCCGTCCACCGGCTGCCCGTTCTGCGTCGGGGGCGTGGAGGCTCCCGAACCCTACGACGTGTTCTGGTTCCGGAACCGCTGGCCGGCCATGGACGGCGACCGCTGCGAGGTCGTGCTCTACACCCCGGAACACGACGCGGTCTTCTACACCCTGGGCAACGACGGCGCCCGCAAGGTCGTCGACCTGTGGGCCGCCCGCACCGCCGAACTGGGCGCTCGCGACGACGTCGACTACGTGCTCTGCTTCGAGAACCGCGGCCCCGAAGTGGGAGCCACGATCGCCCATCCTCACGGCCAGATCTACGCCTACGACCACGTGCCGCGCCGACAGGCCGGCCGGATCGCCGGCGGCTGGAAGGCCGACCCCGATCCCGGCGAACGACTCGTCGCGGAGCACGACGACTGGTCGGCGTGGGTGCCCCTCGCCCCCACCTTCCCGGTCGCCCTCGAGATCGCACCGAAGCAGCAGATTCCCGACCTGCCCTCGATGGACGACGAGAGCCGCAACGGGATGAGCTCGATCCTGATCGACGTGCTGGCCCGCCTCGACAAGCTCTACGACGAGCCCCTGCCGTACATGCTGTGGTTGAACCAGCGGCCGACGGTGCAGAAGGGCTACGCCGACCACTGGTTCAACGTCGAGATCGTTTCGCCGTTCCGTTCCGCCGGCGTGCAGCGCTTCATCGCCGGAGCGGAAGTCGCCAGTGAGGAGTATTTCAACCCCGTCGTCCCCGAAGACCTCGCCGCACGACTCCGGCAGCTCGGTTAGCAGGATGCACGAGATCGACCCGCCCACCCGATCGGCAATCGATCTACCAGGTGCTCCCCACTGCCGATCTCATCGAGTTCGGTCCTTTCAGCACCCTGTCAGGAGTCGTCGACGATGCTGCCCGTGATCGGCTCGCTCCGCCCCTGGAGCGACCCCACCCTCCTCCAACTCAATCGCCTTCCGGCGCACGTTCCCCTGGCGGGATTCCCCCGCCGATGGCTGGACGGCCGCTGGTCGCTGGAGATGTTCGGTTCACCCGACGCCGTACCCGTCGCGGCGATCTCCGGCGACCGGCGGCGTACAGCGGAGGTCGAGGTCCCCGGCAACTGGACGATGCAGGAGCTGAACGGATTCACGGACCTGCCCCACTACACGAACGTCCAGATGCCCTTCCCGGGCCCGCCGCCGGAGCTTCCCGAGCGGAACCCGACCGGCGTCTACCGCCGCACGTTCAACGTGCCGGCGGGCTGGTCGAAGGGCCGCACGGTGCTCCACGTCGGCGGCGCCGAGAGCGTCCACGCCGTGTACGTCAACGGCGAGTTCGCCGGATACGGCACCGACAGCCGCCTCCCGAGCGAGTACGACGTCAGCGAGCTCGTCCACAAGGGCGAGAACGAGATCGCCGTCGTGGTCGTCAAGTTCAGCGCCTTCAGCTACGTGGAGGATCAGGACCAGTGGTGGATGGGCGGATTGCACCGTTCCGTGTGGATCGAGTCGCGGCCGGCCGTCCACCTCGACGACGTGCCGGTGCTCACCGGGTACGACCCCGAGACCGGGTCCGGATGGATCGAGGCTCGGCCTTCGGTCGACTTCGCAGGTGAGGTTCGTGCGGGGTGGTCGGTGGTCGCCACCCTGCGCGGGCCGGACGGCAAGGAGGTCGGCCGCCCGATCGCCGACGACATCCCCCACGAACACGCCCGGCCCTACGTGTTCCGCGGGTTCCATGCGCGGGTCCGTTGGGAGATCAAACGGGCGAAGGCCTGGAGTGCCGAGACACCCGACCGCTACACCGTGTCGGTCACCTTGCGGAACCCGCGGGGGACGGCAGTGCAGGTCGAGGAACAACAGGTCGGCGTGCGCAGTGTCGAGGTACGCGACCGGCAACTCCTCGTGAACGGTCGGCCGGTCTGGATCTTCGGGGTCAACCGCCACGACCACCACCCCGACCGGGGCAAGGCGGTCACCGTCGACGACATGCGTGCCGACCTGGTGGCGATGCGCTCCCACAACATCACGGCGATCCGTACGTCGCACTACCCGAACGACTCGGCCTTCTACGACCTCTGCGACGAACTCGGCTTCTACCTGATCGACGAGTCCGACATCGAGAGCCACGGCTACAACTGGAGCGTCTGCAACGACCCGTCGTACCGGGCCACCTGGGTGGACCGCGGTGCGCGGATGGTGCAACGCGACCGCAACCATCCCTCGGTGATCCTGTGGAGCCTCGGCAACGAGTCGGGCTACGGGACGAACCACGACGCGCTGGCCGGCTGGATCCGCCGCGCCGACCCGTCCCGCCCGCTGCACTACGAGGACGCCATCCGGGTGAAGGGCTGGGTCGACGGGGGCCTCGCCGCCACCGACATCGTCTGCCCGATGTACTCCACGATCGACGAGATCCGCGAGTACGGCGAGAACGGCGAGGGCGACCGGCCGCTGATCCTCTGCGAGTACAGCCACGCAATGGGCAACAGCAACGGCTCGCTGGCCGACTACTGGGACGTCATCACCTCTACCCCCGGCCTCCAGGGCGGCTTCCTGTGGGAGTGGAAGGACCACGGTCTGCGTCAGGAGCTGCCCGACGGGCGCACCCGCCTCGCCTACGGCGGCCAGTTCGGCGACGAACCCAACGACGGCAACTTCGTCGCCGACGGCCTGATGTCCCCCGAACTCGATCCGCATCCGGTGATGCACGAGGTCGCCTGGGTCTACCGGCCCGTCACCGTCGAGCGCGTCCGCGGCGGGGTGCGCGTCACGAACCGTCGCTCCTTCACCGACCTCTCCGATCTGAGGCCCGAGTGGGAGTTGGCCGTCGACGGCATGCCCTCGAAGAAGGGTGTGTTGAAGGTCGGCAAGGTCCCCGCCGGCGAATCGATCACGGTGCCACTGCCCTGTGAGGTGCCGCGGTCGGGACTCGTCACGTTCACCGTGCGGTGGAGCCTCCGCCGCGAGACCTGGTTCGCGCCAGCCGGTCACACCGCCGCCTCTGACCAGATGGTGCTGCGAACCACGACAGGAGCCGCGTCTGCCGGTGCCACCCCTCCGGGTACCGGCGACGCGCGCTCCGTTCTCGTCGACGCACCGACCTTGCAGGTCTTCCGGGCACCCGTCGACAACGACGGCTTCAAGCTGATGCCCGACCTCATGCGCCGGATCGGGGTGGGGAGCGGAGCCCTCGCCCGCTGGCAGGACCTCGGTGTCGACGTCACACCTGCCGGCGAGCTGCTGGCCCACGAGCTGACCCATCTCGAGGAAGCCGGGGGCGTCGTGTACCGCCACGTCGTCGACGTTCCGGAGAAGCTCGCCGACCTGCCGCGTGTCGGTGCGACGTTCTCCCTGCCGTCCCGATTCGACCGTGTCCGCTGGTTCGGGCGCGGCCCCCACGAGAACTACCCCGACCGCAACCGCTCGGCGATGCTCGGCATTTGGGACGGCGCGGTCGATGAGCTGCCGTACCTGGTGCCCCA
>CBFCWZ010000300.1:0-4518 GCA_965601935.1 uncultured Ilumatobacteraceae bacterium | reverse complement strand
GCGCCCTTGCCCTGCTTGCCGATGCCGCGTGGGGTGCGAACGGAGTCGATGATGAATGCGTCAGCCATGAGGGGAGATCCTTTCGGTTCGCAACAGTGTCGCAACCGCGACCCGTCGGCAGCGAACGCAGAATGAAAGCCTGGGGAGGGAACCGTCGACCATCACCACGTCGATCTGGTGAACAGACCTTGCGGGCCTCCGCAGGTTTGTTCACGAGTTGGGGGGAGTCAGAGGTCAGGGCGGTCGACCTGGCGGTCGCTCGTGCGGTACACGAGGCGGACCATGCCGAGGTCGTACGGGATCGCCTTCAGGAGTTCGAGCGTTCCGTCGTACGACTCGGTGAACAGAGGGATCCCCTCGCCGATGGCCTCCGGCATCACGGCGATGTCGAGTGTGTCGACGGCACCGCCCAGGAGGCCGTCGGTGACGACCCGGCCGCCACCGAACACCCACACCCGGCCATCGATCCGCTCGGCGAGAGCGCGGATCTCCTCGGCGGTCGAGCCCGAGCTGAACGTGATGTCGGCCCCATCGGGTACGGGCAGGTCGGAGCGGCTGGTCATCACCACCGTGGGACGGTCGCCCCACATCCAACCCCAGCCCACCGCCTGCTCGTAGGAGGCGCTCCCCATCACGATGCCGCCGATGGTGTCGGCGAAGGCCTCGAAGTCGTAGCCCGTCTCCATGTACTTGTCGAGGTACTGCACATCGCCGTCGGGCCTCGACACGAACATGTCGAGGGTGACGGCAAGGCTGGCGACGGCGTCGCGCATGTCAACCGGGCATCTGGAAGCCGTCGACGATGACGGCGATGCCGTTGCTCGTGGCGGCGTGCCGCGTGCCGACGACCGCCTGGTACTCGGCGCTCTCGTAGGCCGCCTTGGCGGTCTCCTTGTCGGGGTACTCGATCACCACGGTCTGGTGGCCGGGCTCACCCTCTGTCGACTCGGAGGCCGGGTCGAGGACGAGCAGCTTGCCGCCCTTCATGATCGGCGTGGCACCCTTCTGGTACTCGGCGTAGCCGTCGGCGTCGGCGACGTCGTAGTTCACGATCAGGTAGGCGGTCATCTGGTCTCCCTTTCGGCGGAGTGTCAGGCGGCGACAGTACGCGGGTCGCCGATGGTCGTGCGAAGCAGAAGCCGTTCGTACCCGTCGTACCCGCCGGTGGCCTTGTGGAGGACCGAGCGGTTGTCCCACATCACCAGCATGTTCGGCTCCCACCGGTGCTCGTAGACGAACTCATCCTTGGTCTGCCAGCGGTACACCTCGACGAGGAGGTCGCGGGCCTCGTCGGCCGCCATGCCCTCCACGTCGAAGATGTAGCCGAACGTCCCGTACGGGACGGGCTCACCGGTCTCGGTGTGCGGCCGCACGAGCGGGTGGGTCTGGGTCTCGTAGGCCGCGTCGCTCACGATGATCTTCATCGCCCGCACCGAGTCGGCGTCGGCATCGCCGTAGAGCCCGTCGGGCGAATAGCCGGCCTTGGCCGAATGGACCACGGTGAGCCCCTCGATCCGTGCCCGCAACTCCTCTGGCATCGCGGCGTATGCCGCGTGCTGATCGGCGAAGAGGGTGTTCCCACCCTCGGGTGGGATGACCTTGGCGTAGAGGCACGTGCCGATCGGCGGGTACTCCTGGAAGCTCCAATCGGCATGCCAGGTGTCGGCGAAGATCGACGCCGTCTCGTCGGCGAGACGGTGCAGGGCCGCGATGTGGGGGTGACCTTCGATCGACTCGAAGAACGGGTCGTCGCCGTGCGGGCCGAACAGGAGCGTGAACCGGTCGAGGTCGTCGTCGGTGAGGCCTTGGTCGGGGAAGGCGAGCACGTGGTGCTCGAGCCAGGCGGCCCTGATCTCCGCCACGGTCTCCGCGTCGACGTCACCGGAGAAGTCGACGCCGCGCACCAGGGCGCCGCACACCTGGCCGGTGGGGGTGATCTCCAGTGTGGTCATCTCGCCGCTCATCCTCTCAGTTCTTCGGCAGCTCCGACCACGGGCGCTTGCGTTGGTCGGTCTCACCCGGTTCGCGTGGCAGTCCGAGCACACGCTCGCCGATGATGTTGCGTTGCACCTCGTCGCTCCCACCGGCGATCGAGTTGGCGGGCGTGAACATCGCGTACGACTGGAACTGGCCGCCCGTCGGCGCATCGTCACCGTCGAGCATCCCCACCGCGCCGAGACCCGCCAGGCCGAGATCGCGTGTCCGGCGCGACAACTCGGCGCCGATCAGTTTGAGGGTCGAGATCTCAGGACCGGGCTGCCCACCCGCCTTGACGGCCGCCGCAGCCCGTTGGGAGGACCACCGGGCCGTTTGACGGAGCGAGACGACCTTCATCAGTTCCTGTCGGCGGACCGGGTCCGACGCCATCGCGAAGTCGGCGACGAGCTGGTCGAACAGCCGCACCCCTCCGCCGCTCATCGACAGGGAGAACCCGTCGGTGTGCTCGGCGGTGTGGGCGGCGTGCTCCCCCACCGGCAACGAGAGGTCGTACTCGTCGAACGCACCCGTCTCGCTGAGACCGGGGTTGTCGGGGTCCCGCTCGTGGGAGAGAGTCGTCATCGCCACCATCCAGCCGTCGCCGGGGTTCGCCAGCCGGTCGGCGTCGGCAACGCGGGCGTCGGAGAAGAACACCTCGTTGAACGCCGCATCACCGGTCATCTCCCGCAACGGACGCACATCGACGCCCGGCTGCTCCATGTCGATGAGGAAATAGGTGATGCCCTTGTGCTTCGGCACGTCGGGGTCGGTACGGGCGATCAGGATCCCGTAGCGGGCGAAATGGGCTCCCGAGCTCCACACCTTCTGGCCGTTGACGATCCACTCGTCGCCGTCGCGGACGGCACGGGTGGAGAGGCTCGCCATGTCGCTGCCCGACCCCGGCTCGGAGAACAACTGGCACCAGCGGTCGGTGCCGTTCACGATGCCCGGCATGTAGCGCCGCTGCTGTTCCGGTGTCCCGTACGTCAACAGGGTCGGACCGACGAGGAAGGTGGCGACGCCGTTCGGCGCACCGAACGCTCCCGATTCCCGGCGGGCGCGGAGCGCCTGCTTGGCGGCCTTGCGACCCAGCCCACGGCCGCCGCACCCAACGGGCCATGCGGGGAATGCCCAGCCCGAGTCGGCGAGGAGCTGGAACCACTCCCCCAATGGCAGGGCCGCATCCCAGTTGTCGGCGAACCATGCCGACGCCTCGTCGTAGACCTCGTCCGGTGTGACCACGCCGCCATCGTGGCAGCCCGCCCGCGGCACGATCGGACCGGGAGGCGTGACCTACGCTCCGGAGACGGAGGGGAAGCGATGAGCGAGAACACCTACTGGGACCGGTTCGACGAAGTCGTCACCTCGGCGGACGACCTCGAGGAGATGATGGGTGAACCGCTGCCGGTCGTGCTCGACAAGGTGATCGACCACGTGGACGACATCGCCCGCGAGTTCATCGCCCGGTCACCGTTCTGCCTCGTGGCCACGGCGAGCACCTCCGGGCACATCGACATCTCCCCGAAGGGGGATCCACCCGGATTCGTCCATGTTCTCGACGACCGCCATCTCGCCATCCCCGATCGCCCGGGAAATCGCCGGGCCGACTCGTTCCACAACCTCCTCACCGACGACCGGATCGGGCTGATCTTCCTCGCCCCCGGCAAGACGGAGACGCTCCGGGTCAGCGGGCGGGCCCGCGTCGTCAGGGACCGGGTGCTGCTCGACTCGATGGCGGTGCAGGACCGCACCCCTTCACTCGCTCTGGTGGTCGAGGTCGACCGGGTCATGGTCCACTGCCCGAAGTGCATGATCCGCTCGAAGCTGTGGAAGCCCGAGCGCTGGCCGGACACCACCGGCCTGGCCGACGTGGGTGAGGCGCTGATCACCCACGCCGAGGCGAAAATCACTCCCGAGGAGCTCCACGACCAGGTGATGAGCGGCGGCCACGCCGATCTCTATTGACGCCCCGGCACCGGCGCAACACGCCAGGTGAATCCGCAGCAACGGCGGCGAGACGACCCGTCAGGCGGTGAACGCGCCGTCGACCACGAACTCGTGGCCGCTGCAGTACGAGGCTTCGTCGGAGGCGAGGAACAGCACCAGATTTCCGACCTCGGCGGGCTCGGCCGTGCGGCCCATCGGGATGCGTTCCTTCACCATCGGCAGCGCCTCGCCGAACGACTCGAGCATGGGGGTCTCGACGATCCCGGGGTGCACCGAGTTGACCCGCACACCGTCGCCGGCGAACTCGGCGGCCGCCGACTTGGTCATTCCCCGGACCGCCCACTTGGTCGCGCCGTAGGCGTGGGAGGTGGCGGTCCCCATCATCCCGGCGATGGAGGAGATGTTGATGATCGAACCCGAACCGTGATCGCGCATCGGGATCCCCCCGATCTTCAGGCCGAGGAAGACGCCGGTCTGGTTGATCGCGACCATCCGGTTCCACTCGTCGAGCGAGGTGTCGGCGAGCCCCCCGAGTTGGAAGATCCCCGCGTTGTTGACCAGCACGTCGAGCCGGTCGAAGTCGCCGAGGACCGA
>CBFCWZ010000299.1:0-4560 GCA_965601935.1 uncultured Ilumatobacteraceae bacterium | reverse complement strand
GGCGGCGGGAGCCTCAGCGGCCGGGGCTTCGGCGGCCGGTGCTTCAGGGGCCGGGGCTTCAGCGGCCGGGGCCTCGGCGGCCGGAGCTTCAGGGGCCGGGGCTTCAGCGGCCGGTGCCTCAGCGACCGGTGCTTCGGCGGCCGGAGCGTCAGGGGCCGGGGCTTCAGCGACCGGCGCCTCGACGGCCGGCGCCTCGGCGGCCGGAGCTTCAGGGGCCGGGGCGTCAGCGACCGGAACCTCGGCGGCAGGGGTCTTCGCCGCGGCGAGGCGGGCATCGCGATCGGCCTGGGCCTGGGCGGCGGCATCGCGGGCAGCAGCCTGCTCGGCTTCGAACGCAGCTACCTCTTCGGCGCTGCGTTCGGCGACCGGCGCCGGCGCCGGGTTGCGACGGTTGGCGATGTAGCGGCCTTCCTCGACGGCATCGGCGATCACACGAGCGAACAGGCTGTTCGATCGGATCGCGTCGTCGTTGCCGGGGATCGGGTATTGCACCACCTCGGGATCGACATTGGTGTCGACGACGGCAACCACGGGGATGCCGAGCTTGTTCGCCTCGGTGACGGCGATGTGCTCCTTCTTCGTGTCGAGCACGAAGATGGCCTTCGGTGGCTCCTTGAGGTCGCGCAGACCACCCAGGTTGCGCTGCAGCTTCGTGAGCTCGCGCTCGAGCATGAGCGCTTCTTTCTTGATCATCACGTCGAACTCGCCGGAGCGCTGCATCCGCTCGTACTCGAGCATCTTGCCGACGCGCTTCGAGATGGTCTCGAAGTTGGTGAGCATGCCTCCGAGCCAACGCTCGTTCACGTAGGGCATGCCACACTTCTCGGCGTAGCTGCGGACGGGGTCCTGGGCCTGCTTCTTCGTGCCGACGAACAGGATGTTCCCTCCATCGGCAACGAGGTCACGCACGAATCCGTACGCCGACTCGACCCGGGTCAGGGTCTGTTCGAGATCGATGATGTAGATCCCGTTGCGCTCGCCGAAGATGAAACGCTTCATCTTGGGGTTCCAGCGCCTGGTCTGGTGGCCGAAGTGGGCTCCGGCCTCGAGCATCTGCCGCATCGTGATGACGGCCATGGTGTCTCCTCTGTCGCGGTTGCTCCTTCCGGGTGGCGCCTGGGGCGACCGCGTGAACCGGAAGGCTGGTTTCTCGGTGGAACGCTGCGCGCAGCGTGCAGATCGGACGATCTACCGGGCGACACGCTATCGGGAGCGGAGGCCGCTCACATCTGAATCACCGGTTCACCGGACCGTGGCGGGAACGGTCACCCCGCGGCAGGTCACACGAGCCGGTGGTGCCGGGCGGGGCGCCCCTCCGTCGACCGGGATCAGACGTGGCACGCCGACGAGTTCCCCCAAGTGGGGAGCGGGATCGTGATAGGCCTCCCCGACGCGGAGGCCGAAGAACAGCTGACCCGATGCCACAGCGAGCGGAGAACCGGTGAGGATCCGCTGCCCCCGACCCACCGTGACCTCGGCGGCGCGCCCGTAGGTGTGCCGCCACCCGTTCGGCAGTTCGACGACCACGTAGTTCACCCCGGCCACCGGACCGGCGAAGATGACGACCCCGGCCGCGGCGGCACGGACGATCGCCGGGGACGGGGTTGCGTACTCGAGGCCCCGGTTGGCGGCGCAATACGGACACGGCGGCGGCCGGAACGGGTCGATCACCTCGCCCACCACGGGCGGCGGCCAGCACTGCGCCGAGGCCGGACCCGAATCGGACGGCGCCAGAGCAGCGCAACAGGGCAGGATCACGGCGACCAGCCGTGGGAGGAAGTGGAACGGCATCGAACACCCCGTTCGGATGTGGGCGACGAGCGTCGCCAGGCGTCAGGCCCGGGGATGGGAGTCCCGATAGGCGGCGGCGAGCCGCTCCTTGCTGACGTGAGTGTACCGCTGAGTCGTGGCCACATCGCTGTGGCCGAGCAGCTCCTGTACGGCTCGGAGGTCGGCTCCGCCGTCGAGCAGGTGCGTGGCGAAGCTGTGCCGCAGCGCGTGCGGATGTGTCGGCGACGCGGCGCGGCGGTCGATGATCCGCCTCACGTCGCGTGGGGTGATCGGCTTGCCGCGCTCATTGCCGAAGAGGATCTCGCCCCGGTCGGGCGGGAGCACGTCGTGGCGGATCGGCAACCATCTCCGAAGCGCCGCGACCGCCGGTTCGCTGAGCGGCACCCGACGCTCTTTCGAACCCTTACCCCACACCGTGGCGACACCTTGGTCGAGCTGGAGCGCCGAGGTGGTGAGACTGCACAACTCGCCGACCCGGAGCCCTGAGCCGTAGAGCACCTCGAGCACCGCATCGTCACGGCGGCGACGCCAATCGGGCTCGTCGTCGCCGGGCGGTGCATCGAGGAGCACGCCGAGCTCGCGCTGGTCGAGAACCCGCGGGAGGCGACCGCCACCGGCGGGGACCGAGATGCCGTTGGTCGGGTCGATCCGGACGTGACCGGACGTGACCGCCCAGCGGTAGTAGCGCCGGATCGACGCCACCTTGCGAGCGATGGTGCGCCGGGCGAACTGCCGGGTCGTGAGATAGGCGAGGTATCGGCGGGCGACACCACGGTCGACCCGTGCCGGCTCGTCGACCTCACTGCGTGCGCACCACTCGGCGAAGCCACGCAGGTCGGAGAGGTACGAGGCCACGGTGTTGTCGGACAACGCCGTGAGCGACGTTTCGAACTCGTCGAGTCGCCAGGCGTCCACATCGCGACGGTACCGCCCGGCACGCGCACCATGCGGGGATCGGCTCGGTTCTCCGGCGTCATCCAGCGGCGCCCTCCCCGGTGACCTCGAACCAGCCCGCGACATGACGCACCCAGCCGTCCCGCTCCAGCCTGGCCAGGGCCATCGCCGCGTCGGCCACGCCGATGTCCAGACCCAGCGCCACCCGGTCGACGGTCACCGCCCCAGCTCGGCACTCGTCGAACACCCTGACCCCGAGCCCTGTCGGCCGGGGCCGGGGATCGACCCGCGCGTCGCAGACCCTGCCGGTGTCGATCCCGAGCCAGGTGAGCACGTCGGCTGTCCCGGTGAAGATCGACGCCCCGTCGGCGATCAGGCCGATCGTCCCCGCCGAAGCAGGACTGTCGAGGGCGCCAGGCACCGCGAACACCTCGATCCCCCGCTCGGCGGCCTGGACCGCGGTGATCAGACTGCCGCCCCGCTTCCGGCTCTCGACGACGACCAGGGCCTCGGACAGCGCGGCCAGGATCCGGTTGCGCTTCGGGAACCGGAATGCATCGGGTGGCGTTCCCGGCGGCCACTCCGAGATCAGCACACCGCGCTCGATCACCAGGTCCCACAGGCCCCGATGACGTTTCGGATATGGAACGTCGGGGCCACTCCCGACCACGGCGACCGGATGCCCACCGGCGGACGAGAGGGCTCCTTCGTGGGCCGCTCCGTCGACCCCCAGCGCCAGCCCCGACACCACCACCACGCCTTCGTCGGCCAGTTCGCGCCCGATCCGCCTCGCCGCGAGCCGACCCTGATGGGTGGCATTGCGGGTGCCGACGACCCCGACCCGTCGTTGCCGGAGACAACTCATGTCGCCCCGGACGAACAGCAGCTCGGGGCGTTCCGGGTCGGGGCACAACTGCGGTGGATAGTCGGGATCGGCAGGTCGGAGGACGCGTGTCTCCGATCGCTCGAGGGCCTCGGAGTACCACGCCTCCGGACGACGTGCCGCCCCGGCGCGCCACTCGTCGCGTACCTTCTGGTTGCCGACCAAGAGGTGCGCGATCGGACCGCTGGCGGGCCGTTCACCCCGGACCACCTCCATCGCCTCCTCGGGCGTGTGGTGGGCCAGCATCGCCGAGAGACGGGCGCGGCCCATCTCCTTCAACCCCGCGAGGCAGGCGAGGCGAGCATCGTCGGCACTCATGCCGCGACCGAGAGGTGACGGCGGTCGGCCAGGGTGGTGCGCAGGTGGAGCGCCAACGACACGTGCGCCTCACTCACGAGTTCGTCCCCGCCGGAGAGATCGGCGAGTGTCCGGGCCACACGCCTCAGACGGTGATAGCCCCGGCCCGACAGGCGGTCCTTCTCCATCTCGTGACGGAGCACCGCCCGCGCTGTCGAATCGATGGGTGCCACACGGTCGAGGTCACGCACCTTCAACGCCGCGTTCAGGCACCCCTGGCGCTCATGAGCGAGGGCACGCGCGGCAGCCACCCGCTCGGCGACGCGCGCCGAGGGCTCGCCGTCCGCGTCGCCGAGGATGTCGTCGACGTTCGGTCGCTCGACTCTCACTCGCAAGTCGAAGCGGTCGAGCAGCGGGCCCGACACCCGGCCCAGGTAGCGCCGACGTTGCTGGTCGCCGCACGTGCACGCTCCGGGCGCTCCACCACCGCACGGGCACGGGTTCATGGCCGCGACGAGCTGGATGCGAGCGGGAATGACGAGCCGGTTCTCGACGCGAGACACCCGCACACTCCCCTCCTCCAGCGGCTCGCGCAGGCTGTCGAGAGCCGCGGGTGTGAACTCCGCGAGCTCATCCAAGAAGAGCACGCCGCCGTTGGCCACGCTGACCTCACCGTGTCGGACGAACGACGATCC
>CBFCWZ010000298.1:0-4564 GCA_965601935.1 uncultured Ilumatobacteraceae bacterium | reverse complement strand
GACGGCGTCGCCGTCGAGATAGGTGCCGGGCAGGCGGACCGCCACGTCGGCCTCGTCCACGAAGGGGGCGTCGGCGTCGGCCTCGACGAACACGGCGATGCAGCGGATCCCCATCTGCTCCGCCGAGCGGAAGATGCGGCGGGCGATCTCCCCGCGGTTGGCAACGAGAAGTGACCTGATCACAGCCGGAACACCCCGAATCCCTCGGCGCCCTCGATGGCGCTGTTGCGGACGACGCTCAGCGTGAGGCCGAGCACGGTGCGGGTGTCGCGCGGGTCGATGATCCCGTCGTCGCTGACCGCACCGGTGGCCGTGAGGGCGAGCGAACCCTTCTCCTGGGCCGCTTCGACGACGGCGACGAGTTGCGCGTCGGCCTCCTCGTCGAACTCGATCCCGGCCCTGGCCGCCTGGCCCCGCCGTACCTCCGACATCACGCCGGCGATCTGCTTCGGACCCATCACGGCGATCTTGGCCGTGGGCCAGACGAACGTGAACCGGTTCCCGAACGCCCGGCCGGACATGCCGTAGGTGCCGGCCCCGTAGGAGGAACCGATGATGACGGTGAGGTGGGGCACGGTCGAATTCGACACCGCGTTCACCATCTGGGAGCCCTTCTTGATGATCCCGTCGGCCTCGAAATCCTTGCCCACCATGAACCCGGTGATGTTCTGCAGGAACACGAGCGGCACGTCGATCTGGTTGCAGAGCTGGATGAAGTGGGCCGCTTTCTGGGCCGAGTCGGGATAGATCACCCCGTTGTTGCCGAGGATCCCGACCGGGTATCCGTGGATGTCGGCCCAGCCGCACACCATCGAGGTGCCCCAGCGGGGCTTGAACTCCTCGAAGCGGGAGCCGTCGACGGTGCGGGCGATCACGTCGCGCACGTCGACCGGCGAGCGCAGATCGCGGCTCACCAGGCCGAGGAGCTCCTCCGGGTCCTGTTGCGGGGGCTCCGGGGCCGGCTTCGGCTCCGGTCCTGCCTTGCGCCAGTTGAGGTGGGACACCACCTCCCGGCACATCCGCAGTGCATCCATCTCGTCCTCGGCGAGGTACTCGGCCAGACCGGACACCTCGGCGTGCTTCTCGGCTCCGCCGATGGTCTCGGCGTCGGAGATCTCACCCGTCGCCATCTTCACGAGTGGCGGCCCGGCCAGGAAGACGTGTGACTGCTCCTTGATGAAGATGTTGTAGTCGCTCAGGCCCGGCTGATAGGCGCCGCCGGCGGTCGACGAACCGAACACCACGCACACCGTCGGGATACGCATCTTCGAGAGCTCGATCATCTCGTAGAAGAAGCGCCCCGTCTCGGCGAAGTGGCCCGGGTTGACCGCATCGCCCCGTGCTCCGTGGGGGTTGGGGGCGTCGTCGTCCTTCTTGTTACCGGCGCCTTCCATCCTCAGATCGCCACCCGCCGACTCGACGAAGGAGATGTACGGCATCCGGTTGTCGCGGGAGATCTCGAGGGCCCGCATCCACTTCTTGATCGCGTAGGGGGTGAGGGCACCGGCCAGCACGGTGGGATCGTTGCCCATGATCACGCACTCGGTCCCGGCGACGATGCCGATCCCGGCGACCATCCCGCCGCCGAGCGCGTACTGGCTGCCGTAGCCCGCCAGCGGAGAGATCTCGAGGAACGGCGTGTCCGGGTCGATGACGTTGGCGATCCGTTCGCGGATGGGCAGGCGCCCCCGCGTGCGGTGCCGCGCCATCGCCTTCTCGCCGCCGCCGGCGGCCGCCATGCCGAGCAGCTCGTCGTGGACCTGCAATTGCTCCAGCATGTCGTCGCGGTTCTGCACGAACTGCTCCGACTGAGTGTCGAGCGCCGACCCGAGCGGCGGCGCCAGTATCCCCGATCTCATCCACCGGACCGTAGCGGTAATCCCGCCCCCGTACCATTACCGAACCGTCGCCCAGGCGGTCTGGGTGCAGATTCCGCCGGAACCCGACGCAAAATGCACCCAGATCGTCAGGCGGCGGCCCCGGGCCCGGCCCAACGATCGATCGTCGCCCTGATGCGGCGAGCCGTTCGGGTCGGTCGTTCCGTGACCGCTCGATACGTGAATCGCAGAACGATCCATCCCGCCGCGCTCAGAGCGGCATCCCGCTCTCGATCCCGCTCGAACTGCGTCCGCCCGGCGCCGTGATGGGCCCAACCATCGCACTCGAGCAGCACCGGGGTGCCCGTCACGCGGAAGTCGACCTCCCAGCCCTCGATGATCGGATGGAAGACGACAGGTGGGAGTCCGTGCTTCTGCACCAGCCGGTACATGACCGTCTCCAACAGCGAATCCGCGGGCTTCTGATCGATCGACCAGACGTCGATCGCCTGCCGGAGAGCCACGGCACCGGTTCGCCCGTGACCGCCGTGTTCCCGGGCCACCACCTCCAGAGCGCTCAGGCCGACGAGGCGCGTTGCGATGGCATGTCCGACGGCATCGACCAGGCCGTCCGCGTCGACCGCGCCGAGATCGGCGAGCGTGCGAAGTGCATTGGTGCATCGAACGCTGTATCGGCGCGCAGGGATGAGCCGATCCCGATCTCGCGGACGATGCACCACCACTCCGTCGAGGTTCCGGATGCGACGAGAACGATCCACGATCAGGTCGACCGGTTCATGCTCTGGACGAGGGAATCCCCACAGGCGGGCAGCCGACCGATGACTGGCGAGGGAAGCGGGTACGGCGAACACCGCTGCCGCAATCCGCTGCTCGGGAGTGGAAGGGGTGCCCGGCACTCTCGCGACACCGGGGTGGACCTGCTCCAGGGTCCCCGCGCTGATCGCCCGGTGCCAGGAGGATTCTGAGATCCCCACGTGCTTGCGGGCGAGCAGGCCGTGGTGGGATCGGGCCCAGTCGTCGAAATCGGAGAGGCGCATGCCCACCAGAGGGCAGCGGCCGGCGCAAAAGGGAAAGCCGAGTGCAGGCCAGGCACCGGGTCTGGGTGACGAATTGGGGGCTCCGGGGGCAGAATGGGCGGATGCGGCGTGTGATTGGTGCGATGTTGGTGGCCGGGGCACTGGCGGGGTGTGGGGACGACGGGACCTCCGAGCCTCCGACCGGGGAATCGTTGTACAAGAAGTACTGCGCGGCGTGCCATGGCGGTTCGGCGCAGGGAGCCAGCGGGCCGGCGCTCGTCGGTGCCGACGCCACCGCCTACACCGATGAGCAGTTGGCGGCGATCATCGCCGACGGGATCGGGTCCATGGACGGCTTCTCCGGCCGGCTCGACGCGGAAGAGATCGACATGGTGATCGAGCACCTCCGCGCCCTCGACAGCGAGAGCTGACCCACCCCAGGCCGGGGAGTTCGAGAGTCCGACCGGGGTGCCGCTCCCTCGCCCGTTTCGAGGCCGCCACCGCCAAGGGTCGCGCCGAGCGGCAGGTCACCTTCGTCCGGGACGACGGAACGTGGGTGCGCAAGGAGAGCATCGTGGTCGAGCACGCCCGCACGGTGGCGGTCGACCCGATCCACGGAGCGGAGTCGCAGGACGAGAGTCACGCTCCGCTGCTCTACGTCGACGAGCCACGCACCGACCTGCCGGGCGCGGTCGGCGAGCTCAGCGTCGACCAGCTCGATGGCGCCGACGAACGAATCCTCGCCGGCCGGCCGGGTATCTGCGCAGGTAGCTCAACGAGAGTTGACCTCGTCGCGCCAGGCGAGCCAACGCGCGAGGCCGTCGAAGGAGTAGTCGGGGCCCGTCGTTCCGAAGGTGAACTGGGTGAAGCCCATGTCCAGATAGCTCTCGGCGTGCTGTTCGAGTACCCGCTCACCCTCGCTCGGCTCGAGTCCGACCGCCCGCTCGATCTCTCCGGGGTCGCGCCCGAACTCGGCACACCAGGCTTCGAGTGCGTCGACTGCCGGCCGGACGTCGTCGGGTGATCCGGGGAACAGCCCGTGCCAGATGTCGGCGTGGCGGGCCGTGTGGCGCAGCGTCTTCTTCAACCCGAGCCCACCGATGAGGATCGGGATCGGGCGGGTGGGCGGAGGGTTGAGCGCGGCCCATCGCTCCTCGATCACCGGCAGGTTCTCCCCGAGCCGGTCCAGGCGGCTGCCGGCGGTTCCGAACTCGTAGTCGTATTCGTCGTAGTCCCGCTCGAACCAACCCGACCCGATGCCGAGAATCAAGCGGCCGCCGCTGATGTGGTCGACGGTGCGGGCCATGTCGGCCAGGAGGTTCGGATTCCTGTACGAGTTGCACGTGACCAAGCAGCCGATCTCGATCCGGGTGGTCTGCTCGGCCCACGCGGCGAGCATCGTCCAGGCCTCGAAATGCTTGCCGTCCCCGGGGCCGTAGAGCGGGAAGAAGTGGTCCCAGTTGTAGGCGATGTCGACACCCAACTCCTCGGCGCGTCCGACTGCGTCGCGCAGTGCGGAGTAGTCGGCGTGCTGGGGATGGAGCTGGACGCCGATGCGTACGGGGTGGCGTGGTGCGGTCATGAAACCGGACCGTAGAACCTCAACCACGCTCGAAGTCAAGGGAGGGGCCGCGCCACCGTTCCGGCCGGCACGTCCTCGACGCCTTCCACCGTGTCGCGAAGTGGTGCGCTACTGTCCGACCGATGGCC
>CBFCWZ010000297.1:0-4569 GCA_965601935.1 uncultured Ilumatobacteraceae bacterium | reverse complement strand
GGGCGGGCATGTACGCGGAGGAGCGTCAGCAGCACATCCTCACCCAGGCGCGCGGAGATGGCCGCGTCGAGGTGGCCGCTCTGGCGGCATCGTTGGACGTGACGCAGGAGACTATTCGTCGCGATCTGGATCGTCTGGAGCGGCAGGGCTTGTTGCGACGGGTGCACGGCGGGGCGATCCCGACTGGTCGGCTGGATTTCGAGCCCGGTCTCGGCCAGCGGGATGCCACGGCCGCGGCCGAGAAGGCCGCTATTGCCCGGGCGGCGGTGGCGCTGCTTCCGCGCCGCGGGACGATTCTGATCGATGCGGGTACGACCACCGCTCGACTCGCCGCACTCCTGCCCGAGGACGCTGACCTCACCGTGGTGACCAATGCCCTCCCGATCGCGACCAGCCTCGCTGCCCGCAGCGGCGTCGTCGTCCAGCTTGTCGGCGGTCGCGTGCGCGGACGCACCCTGGCCGCTGTGGACGCATGGGCAGTGGAGGCGCTGACCCGGCTCAACGTGGACGTCGCCCTGGTCGGCACGAATGGATTCTCCGTCGAGCGCGGCCTGACCACCCCGGATGCGTCCGAAGCGGGGGTCAAGTCCGCGATGGTCGCGGCCGGCCGGCGTGTCATCGCACTCGCCGACTCGTCCAAGCACGGCACCGACCACCTTGCTCGCTTCGCCGAGCTGCGCGACATCGACGTGCTGGTGACGGACGCCGGCCTGGCCCCCGAGCACGTCGCCGCCATCGAGCGGCAGGGCCCTGACGTCATCCTCGGCTGACCAGAACCACTCAGTCGGATCAAAACACAGAGAAATTCTGTACGTGTGCCTTGACTCTGCCTGCGTTCAGGTGTAGACAAGGAGTAGCACAGAGAAACACAGGCAATCAGTCTTGGAGACAGACGGAGGCACAGATGATCGTGACGCTGACTCCCAACCCGAGTCTCGACCGGACGATCGAGGTCGACGAGCTCCGTCGCGGTGAGGTGCACCGCGCCCGCAGCAGCCGCGTGGACCCCGGGGGCAAGGGCGTCAACGTCTCTCGCGTGCTCGCCGCGCACGGGGTGCCCACCGTTGCGGTCGTCCCCGCCGGCGGAGCCGAAGGAGCCCAGCTGGGCGACCTCCTGACGCCTGCCGGGGTGCCGGTCGTCGCGGTGCCGCTGGCCTCGCCCACCCGCAGCAACGTGACCATCGTCGAGCCGGACGGCGCGACGACGAAGATCAACGAACCCGGGCCGCACCTGAGCGCCGAGGAGACCGCCGCGATGGCCGACCGGGTGGCCGCGTTCGCCGCGTCCGCCGACTGGGTCGTCCTGTCCGGCAGCCTTCCCCTCGGCGTCCCGGACACCTTCTACGCCGACCTCGTGGCCCGCGTCCACGACCTCGGCCGCAGGGTCGCCGTCGACGCCAGTGGCCCCGCCCTGGCGGCAGCCGTCGCGGCTGGCCCCGACCTCATCAAGCCCAACACCGAGGAGCTCGCCGAGCTCACCGGCGGGGCCCTGACCACCTGGGGCGATGTCGCCAAGCACGCACAGTCCCTGCGCGACTCAGGCGTCGCCACCGTGCTCGTCAGCCTCGGTGAGGACGGCGCACTGCTCGTCGACGCCGACGGTGTGCGACGCGCCACGGCGCCAGCCGTGGACGTGCGCAGCACCGTCGGCGCGGGCGACTCCACACTGGCCGGCTTCCTCGCCGCCGGCGCCGCCGGCGACCAGGCCCTGCGCACAGCGGTCGCGTTCGGCACAGCCGCCGTCACGCTTCCCGGCAGCGCGATGCCGGGACCCGAAGACATCCTCCCCGACCTGGTGACGGTGGAGGACGACCCAGATCTGTCCCACCAGCTGAAGGGAGGGGTGGCATGACCACCACGACACAGACAGGCCCGTTGATCACCGCCGAGATGGTGGACCTCTCGCTCGAGGCCCCCGACAAGGACACCGCCACGCGGCACCTTGCCGAGCTCCTCGTCGCGCAAGGCCGCATCACCGATCTCGACGGGTTCCTCGCCGACGTCCGCGCCCGGGAGGCGCAGATGCCGACCGGGCTCGAGGGCGGGATCGGCATCCCGCACTGCCGGTCCGAGCACGTGACCGTCCCCACCGTGGGGTTCGGCAAGTCCGACGCCGGCGTCGACTACGGCGCAGCCGACGGGCCGGCCCACCTCATCTTCCTCATCGCCGCACCCGCAGGGGCGGACTCCGACCACCTGAAGATCCTCGCCGCGCTGGCTCGACGCCTCGTGCGGCAACAGTTCAAAGACACCCTTCGCGCGGCGACCGACCCGGCCGCCGTCGCCGACTACATCCGTACGGAGGTGACCCCATGAAGTTCGTAGCCGTCACCTCGTGCCCCACCGGGATCGCGCACACCTACATGGCTGCCGAGTCCTTGGAGCAGGCCGCACTCGAGGCCGGGCACGAGATCGTCGTCGAGACCCAGGGAGCCGGTGGTGCCGAGCGGATCGACCCCGCCGTCATCGCCGACGCCGACGCGGTGATCTTCGCCGCCGACGTCGAGGTGCAGGCCCGCGAACGCTTCGCCGGCAAGCCCACCGTGACCACCGGCGTCAAGGGCGCGATCAACAACGGCCCCGCCCTGATCGCACAGGCCGAGCAGGCCGCAGCCAGCGCGCCCGTCACGGCCGGCGTCGCCGCAGGAGGAGCCGCAGCACCATCGGCGGCAGGCGGCAGCGCCGGTCCTACGCTGGCCACCAAGGTCTCCGAGGGAGACAGCTGGGGCACCAAGCTGCGGCAGTGGCTGATGACGGGTGTCTCGTACCTGATCCCGTTCGTGGCGGCCGGCGGCCTGCTCATCGCCCTGGGGTTCGCGCTCAACACGATCGCGAAGGGTGACGAGGGCTACCTGGTCACCGACCAGGCCGACGCCTTCCGCGCCGGGCTGGCCGAGGGCGAGGTGCTGTTCAGCGTCACGAGCCTGGCGGACTGGGCCACCCTGGCCTTCGTCATCGGCGGGGCCGCGTTCGGGTTCATCGTCCCCGTGCTGGCCGGCTTCATCTCCTTCGCCATGGCCGACCGGCCCGGCATCGCCCCGGGATTCGTCGCCGGCGCGGTCGCAGGTCTTGTGGGCGCCGGGTTCCTCGGCGGCATCGTCGGTGGTCTGCTGGCCGGTGGCCTGGTGATGTGGCTGAAGAAGGTCCGCCTGCCCTTCGCCTTCGCCGGCGTCTGGACCGTCGTGGTCATCCCGTTGGTCGCATCCCTGGTGATCGGCGGACTCATGATCCTCGTCCTCGGCCGACCGATCGCGGCACTGCAGGACGGCCTGACCAACTGGCTCGAGGGCCTCTCCGGCGGCAGCATCGTCGTCCTGGGCGTCATCCTCGGCCTGATGATGGCCTTCGACATGGGCGGACCGGTCAACAAGGTGGCGTACTTCTTCGGCGTCGCCAGCCTCACCACCAGCCTGGAGACCGGCACCGACACCGGCCTGCAGATCATGGCCGCGGTGATGGCGGCCGGCATGGTCCCGCCGCTGGCCCTGGCGCTGGCCACCACCGTGCGTTCGAAGCTGTTCACCCCGTCCGAGCAGCAGAACGGCAAGCCCGCGTGGCTGCTCGGTGCCTCGTTCATCACCGAGGGCGCGATCCCGTTCGCCGCGTCCGACCCGCTGCGGGTCATCCCCTCGATCATGGCCGGCTCGGCCCTCACCGGTGGCCTGGTCATGGCGTTCGGTTCGACCCTGCAGGCACCGCACGGCGGGATCTTCGTGGTGCCGTTCATCGGCAACCCCTGGCTCTACCTCGTCGCGATCGCAGCCGGCACGGTGCTCAGCGCCGTCCTGGTGATCACCGCGAAGAGCACGAAGCGAGCCGAGAAGCAGCTCGAAGAGGCCGAGGCCGCCGCCGGCATCGTCCCCGTGGCCAGCTGACCACACCCCGGTGCGCCCGCCACCTCCCACCAGGCGCACCGGATCCCCACCGCGGCGGTGGCTCGGATGCTCACACCCGGGCCACCGCCGCCTCACGTCCACACAGACACACGAAGGAGCAAGACTCATGACGCTGCTCTACCTCGTCCGGCACGGACAGACCGAGTGGAGCAGGAACGGACGACACACATCCGTGACCGACCTCGACCTCACCGAGCAGGGAACAGCACAGGCCCACGCCCTGGCCGGACGCCTCGACCCGGCCGACTTCGGCCTGGTACTGACCAGCCCTCGAAGCCGAGCACAGCGAACGGCGCAGCTGGCAGGCTTCGACGCTGCCGAGGTCGAGGACGACCTGGCCGAGTGGTTCTACGGCGACTACGAAGGCCTGACCAGCAACCAGATCAGGCAGCGCGAGCCAGGGTGGCGCATCTGGTTCACCGGCTGCCCCGGCGGCGAGACCGTCGATCAGGTGCGCGCGCGGCTCACCAGAGTCGTCGCCCGAGTACGGGAGTCAGGCGTCGAGCGTGCCATCTGCTTCGGCCACGGCCACGCCCTGCGCGTCCTCACCCTGGCCTGGCTGGACTTCCCAGTGATCTTCGGACAGAACTTCCCCCTCGACACCGCGACCGTCTCAGTACTCGGCCGCGAGAAGGAATCCCCCGCAGTGCTGCGCTGGAACTGCCGCCCGTAG
>CBFCWZ010000296.1:0-4583 GCA_965601935.1 uncultured Ilumatobacteraceae bacterium | reverse complement strand
CACAGGGGACCATGTCGGTCGCGCCGACGAAGCCGTTGTCCTCACCGAACCATGCGATCGAGAGCGGCATCTCGGTGTTGTACATGTGGTAGCTGCTGCCCACCGGAGTGTCGTACGTGAAGGCCATCCCGATGGGCTCGCCCAGGTCGGACACCTTCTGGAGCCCTTGACTGCGCTGATCGGAGGTGTCGGCATGCCAGACACACCACTCGAGGATCGAACCGTCCGGTTGCGTCGACCGCAATGTGGCCACCTCGAACCCGACGGGGCGGCCGTTGTCGGTGGTGATGACCGGATCGTCGTCGAGTGCCAGGGCGATGAGGAGGAACGTCGCCAGCAGCAATCCGACCGAGCCTGCCAGCGCCAAGGGCAGCCACCGCGGCAGCTTCACGTCAGCGACGGCCGCCGATGGGAAGCACGCGCAGCAGGTGGTGCCACCGGCACTCGGTGCAGGCCTCGACCACGTATGCGTTGAGGTCCTCCGGGCGGGCATTCAGTTCGCGCATCTCCTTGGCGGTGGAGACGCAGCGACCCTGAGGTCCGATGCGCGGCCCGAACACGTAGGTGACCAGGCGGAGGTCGACCTCTTCGCAGATCGGGCAGGACGTGGACGTCTCGGTGCCCACGTTCGCCGCTGCACGGATCAGCTCGGGGTGTGCGTCACACACGTGCTCGAGGGGCACTCTTCCGCGCCGCACCTCGTTGATGAGCATCCGCCGGGCGAGGCGGTGGTCGACGATGCCGCGCGAACCGTCGGGACCGCGCAGAGCACCGACGGAGAACGCCATGGGCCGAGAGGCTACTCAGTACGGCCGGTGCGGCTGTCGCGGATCCCACCGCGACGGAGGTGGTCGGGCCAGACTGGCGACATGGTCGCCAACATCACCTACGGGGACGGGATCCCCGGAGACCTCGAACTCCGCCTCTGTGGCGACACCGGCGACGGCCACCGTGCCGTCGAACTCGGTGTGTCGCCCTGGTTCAACGCAGTCGAGTTCGCCAAGGAGGGCGGCAAGGCGATCGCCGTCGACCCCTCGGCCGACCGCATCGCCGAACTCCGCCAGCGGGCGGAGAACGCGGAGGTCGTCGTGCAGTGCATGAACTCCGAGCTGGCCGACCTCGGTGACATCACCTCAGGCACGTGTGACGTCGTCGTGGCCGCGCACACCCTCGCCGAGGTCGACGACCTGGGTCGCCTGCTGCGCCAGGTCCACCGGATCCTGAAACCGAGCATGGTGTTCGTCATCTCCGTACCGCACCCGTACGCCGCGGTGGGTGAGGGCCACCCGTACGGCACGTCGGGTCGCACGGTCGGCGACTGGTTCACGGCGCTGAGCCGGGCCAATTTCCGTGTCGACCAGTTGCGCGAGCTGGGCGCCGACCCGACCCATTCGGCCCCGACCACCCTCGTCCTCCGCGCCCGCAAGGAAGGTATCTGAACCGGTCGGGGACCGCCCGACCGGACCTCCCGAACAGGCGCTGTCGCCGCGTCCTCGGCGCCCTCGACCGCTGCTGTACGCACACCGCGATACCAGACCCTCGGTGAGGGTGGGTACTCCGTCGATACGCGGGTCCCCGTCGCCGTGGAGCGGCACCTTGCGGCCGCCGACGACGTCAGCTGCCGGGCTGCTCGGCCCACCATTCCCGCAGACGCTGCTCGGCGGCGTCCCGTCCGATGAGGCCCTCTTCGAGGCGGATCTCCATCAGGTGACTCATGGCGCGGCCGATCACGGGACCCGGTTCGATGTCGAGGATCTCGATCACTTCGTTGCCGTTGAGTTCGGGGCGCAGCGCGGCCAGCTCCTCCGCTTCGGCGAGTTCGTCGATCCGCTCCTCCAACTCGTCCATGCGTCGTCCGAGCCGGGCCGCCTTCTTGGCGTTCCGCGTCGTGCAGTCGCAGCGGGTGAGCGTGTTGAGCTCGGCCAGCAGGTCGCCCGCGTCACGGACGTAGCGGCGCACTGCACTGTCGCTCCAGCCCATCGAGTAGGTGTGGAACCGCAGGTGCAGGGCCACCAGTTCGGTCACCGAGGCGACATCGTCGTTGGAGTAGCGCAGCGCGCTCATGCGCTTGCGTGTCATGCGGGCCCCCACCGCGTCGTGGTGATGGAAGGTGGTGCCCTTGCCCGCCTGGTAGCCGCGGGTGCGCGGCTTGCCCACGTCGTGGAACAGCGCGGCGAGACGCGTCAGCCGGAAGTCGTAGTCGGGCCGCTCCCCCACCGCGATCCGTTCGTCCTCGCGTGGAGGGCGGACGTTCTCGACGACCGCGATCGTGTGGGTCAGCACATCTTTGTGACGGTGGATCGGGTCGTGCTCGAGGCGCATCTTCGGAAGTTCCGGCAGGAACTCCTCCGCCAGACCGGTGTCGACGAGGAACCACAGCCCTTCGGCCGGATGGTCGACGACCATCAGCTTGTCGAGTTCGTCGCGGATGCGTTCGGCCGACACGATCTCGAGGCGCGCCGCCATCTCGCGGACCGCAGCGGTGATCTCGTCGGTCGGTACGAGGCCGTACCCGGCGATGAACCGGGCCGCCCGCAGCATCCTCAACGGGTCGTCGCTGAAGCTCACGTCGGCCCCGAGCGGAGTCCGGAGGGTCTTCTTCGACATCAGGTCGACCATTCCGTTGAACGGGTCGACGAGTTCGGGGGTGGCGGCGCCGGGCAGCATCTCCAGCGCCATCGCGTTCACCGTGAAGTCACGGCGGGAGAGGTCGGCATCGATCTGGTCGGCGAACACCACGTGGGGTTTGCGCGAGTCGTCGGTGTAGGCCTCGGCACGGAACGTCGTGATCTCGTAGTCGACCGTCTTCCCCGACTCTGCGTCGGTCTTCTGCGCTCCGATCGTGCCGAACTTCTCCCCCTGGGTCCAGACCGCCTCGGCCCAACCCTCGAGACACCTCTTGATCTCCGGGGGCCGGGCGTCGGTGGTGAGGTCGAGATCGGTGACATCCCGACCGTCGAACAGGTCGCGGACCGCGCCACCGACCACGAAGAGCCGGTGTCCGGCGTCGTGGAAACGCTCGGCGAGCGGGGTCAACTCGCGCACCATCGGAGCGAATCGTTCGGGGATCACGGCGTCAGCGTATTGCCTCGCCCTCGGCCCGCGGTGGCCGTTGCCGCTCGCTCGCTGCCACGTCGCGCGGGCTCGGCATTAGCGTTCGGGGTGTGAGAGCCACCGGGACAAGGCCTGCTGCGCGGGCGCGTGTCGTCCCATGGCCGCGCCGGCCCGACATCGCCCAGTTGGTGCTCGTCGACCACCAGATGGTGCCCGACGGAGACGACATCGATCGATGGCTCCGCGACATCGCTGCACGCGGCGCCCGCACGGCGCGGACGAATGCTCTCTTCCCCGCCGCTGCGGAGGTCTTCGCCGACGCCGGGTTCTCGCCGATCGACACGCTCGCGCTCCTCGAGCTCGACCTCACCACGACACCCGGAACGGGTCGACCGGGGAGGACCACCCGTCGTCTCCGGTCCACCGAGCTCGCACAGGCGGCCGAGATCGACCGCCGCTCGTTCGGCGACGACTGGTCCAACGACGCCGACTCGCTCGCAGAGGTCAGCAGGGCCACTCCCCAACATCGAGATCGCGTGGTACGTGAACGGGGCCGGATCGTCGCGTTCGCAATCAGTGGGCGGGCCGGACGAACCGGGTACATCCAGCGTCTGGCGGTCGATCCGGCATCCCGCCGCCGGGGCCACGCGCGCACCCTCGTCGACGACGCCCTCGCCTGGCTGGGTCGTCGGTCGGTGTCGACCGTGCTGGTCAACACGGCGACCGACAACGAAGCAGCACTCTCCTTGTACCGCTCAGCGGGCTTTCGTCAACTCGACGATCCCCTCGTCCTCATGGAACGCGCCGTGGCCGCGCCGACCTCATGACACGTTCGCGGCGTCGGCGCTGGGCGGCTCTCGCCGGCGCCGCACTGGTTGCCGCAGGCGCGCCGACGGGAATCGCCGCACAGGACTCCGAGGATCCGCCCGCCGACGGAGGTCCGGTCGTTCCGCCCGACCCCGTTCGGCTCGAACTGATCGACCAACAACTGGCCTTCGAGAAGGACGAGCCGATCCGCCTGACCTACAGGATCACCGGCGACCTCGGCGCCGCGACGATCGTACTTCCCGAACCCGAACCGGAGGAGGAGCCACCACCTCGGCGCTCGGGAGACCCGGCCGAGGACGAGCAGTCCGCGGCCGAGGTGGAACGTCCCGAGGAGGAGCCCCCGGAACTCGTACTCCAGGTCACCAACTACGACTCGATCGACGACGTCGACCGACTGGACGACCTGATCGGACCCGATGTCGATCGGCTGGGGTTCGGGTTCGCCGACGACGGCGTCGAGATCGAGGATGCGCGAGACCTCATCCAGGTCCAGGACGACGGCACCGGGATCATGGAGCTGGAGATCCCCACCGACTCGGGCAGGAGCGAGCCGGACCACCTGTTGTTCGATGATCCAGGGATCCACGCCCTTCGAGTCGAGCTTCTCCTCGGCGAGTTCCCGACCAGCACGGTGCTGACCACCGCCGGCACGGTGGTTCAGCGCCTCGGGCCCGATTCAGGGTCGACGCCCCTCCATCTCG
>CBFCWZ010000295.1:0-4601 GCA_965601935.1 uncultured Ilumatobacteraceae bacterium | reverse complement strand
GTCATCACCAACTGGCGCGACGGCTCGGTCGCCTTCGAACAACTGGGGGTCGAGTTCCCGACGGACTGGTCGCTCAACGCCACCAACATCGTGGCCCAGAAGTACTTTCGGGGCACGCTCGGCACCTCCGAACGCGAGTCGTCGCTGAAGGACGTCGTGAGCCGCATCGTCGACACGATCACCGACTGGGGTCGCGCCGACGACAACTTCGCCGGCGACGACGAGGCGATGGCATTCAACGCCGAACTGAAGCACCTGATGATCACCCAGCGGGCGGCGTTCAACAGCCCCGTCTGGTTCAACATCGGCGTCGACGGCGTGCCCCAGCAAGCGAGCGCCTGTTTCATCCTGTCGGTCGAGGACACCATCGACTCGATCCTCGACTGGTACCGCGAGGAGGGCATCATCTTCAAGGGCGGCTCGGGTGCCGGGGTGAACTTGTCGGCCATCCGCTCCTCCGTCGAGCCGCTGGCGGGCGGAGGCACGGCGTCGGGCCCGGTGAGCTTCATGCGCGGTGCCGATTCGTCAGCCGGGGCGATCAAGTCGGGCGGTAAGACCCGGCGAGCCGCCAAGATGGTCATCCTCGATGCCGGCCACCCCGACATCGAGGACTTCATCGACGTCAAGGCCAACGAGGAGCGCAAGATCCAGGTGCTCCGCGACGCCGGATTCGACATGGACCTCGACGGTTCCGACTCGTCGTCCGTCCAGTTCCAGAACGCCAACAACTCGGTCCGCGTCACCGACGAGTTCATGCAGGCTGTTGTCGACGATGCCGACTGGGCCCTGAGAGCCGTCACCTCCGACGAGACCCTGAAGACCGTCAAGGCGCGTGACCTGTGGCGCCGGATCGCCACTGCCGCCTGGGAGTGCGCCGACCCCGGCCTCCAGTTCGACACCACCATCAACCGCTGGCACACCGCTCCCGACCACGGCCGCATCACCGCCAGCAATCCTTGCTTCACGGCCGATACCAAGGTCCACACCGACAAAGGGCTCATCCGGTTCGACGAGCTGTTCGGCAGAGCCAACAGGGGCGAAGAGTTCCACGTGTGGACCCACGACGTCACGAACCCCGACGCTCCGGCGCAGACCGCGTGGCTGACCAGCCCCGAGGCCTTCATGATCACCGGGCGGAACCCGATCCAGCGGCTCCGCTTCGACAATGGGATGGAGGTCCGCTGTACCCCGGGCCACCGCATCTTCACGACGAACCGCGGCTACGTCGAGGCCGAGAACCTCACCTTCGACGATCAGGTCCGCTCGCTCGATCTCCCGACCCCTGCCATTGCAGCCGACTACGCACTTCCCGTGTCGAGCAACTGGGAGGACTACAAGTCGAAGGGCGACCGCGACCTCCCGCTGAACCTGCCGGATCAGTGGGGCGAGGATCTCGCCCATTACCTGGGCTGGCTCATCGGTGACGGGAGCACCTCCGGCGCCGCCGCAGTGACGATCTACGGCTCGGCCGACGACCGGAGCGAGATCCTCGGCCAACACCAGGAGCTGCTCCACACGATCAACGACGGCCGCCCACTGAAGGTGAGTGAACAGGCCAACGGCACCGCCCAGCTCCGTCTCACCCGCCGCCCGTTCAAGGGCTTCCTCGAGGCTCTCGGCGTCGCCTCGGTCACCGGCGAGCACAAGACGATCCCCTGGTCCATCGAGCAGGCACCACCTGAGATCGCCGCCCATTTCCTGCGCGGGCTGTTCGACGCCGACGGCTGCGCGGTGAAGAACGACGAGAAGGGCTCGTACGTCGGCCTCGGCTCGATCTCGATCGAGCTGCTCCGCGGGGCGCAGCGGCTCCTGTCGACGTTCGGGATCTCGTCGCACATCTACAAGGTGCGCGGCGAGGGCCAGCGCAGCTTCGAGTACGAAGGTGCCGACGGCACCACCCGGAGCTACTCCTCCAAGGCCGGCTACGACCTCCGGATCACCAGTCAGTCACTCCAGGCATTCGCCGCCGAGATCGGGTTCGGTCTCTCCCGCAAGCGCGATCTGCTCGACCGGATCATCACCGAGCGCACCCACGGGTTCTACGACGTCGACACCACGATCCGCCTGGTCGAGCGCACCGACGAGGGCATCGAACTCACGTACAACCTCAGCGAGCCGCGCAACCACTCCTACGTCGCCAACGGCGTGGTGGTGCGCAACTGTTCCGAGTACTTCCACCTCGACGACTCGGCGTGCAATCTGGCTTCGTTGAACCTGCTGAAGTTCCTCGACGACGACGGGAGCTTCGACATCGAGGCGTTCACCCATTCTGTGCAGGTCCTGTTCACGGCCCAGGAGATCCTGGTCGGCAACGCCGACTACCCCACCCCGCAGATCGGCGAGACGACCCGGGCGTTCCGCCAACTGGGGCTCGGCTACGCCAACCTCGGCGCCCTGTTGATGGCACTCGGCCACCCGTACGACTCCGATGCGGGCCGGGCGTGGGCCGCCGCGATCACGTCGCTGATGACCGGCACGGCCTACGCCACGAGCACGCGCACCGCGGCGCGGGTCGGTGCGTTCGACGGTTTCGACGACAACCGCGAGCCGATGGTCGACGTCCTCCGGATGCACCGTGAAGCCAGCCACCGCATCGCCGGCGAGGCACCCCACGATGTCGTCGAGGCCGCCAACACCGCTTGGCAGGCAGCAGTCGAGGGAGCGGAAGCGCACGGAGTACGCAACGCACAGGCCACCGTGCTCGCCCCGACGGGCACGATCGGCCTGGCGATGGACTGCGACACCACGGGCATCGAGCCCGACCTCGGCCTCGTCAAGGTGAAGAAGCTGGTCGGCGGGGGAACGATGTCGATCGTCAACCGCACCATCCCGCGAGCCCTCCGGAAGCTCGGCTACACGCCGGAACAGGTCGACGAGATCGTCGCCTACATCGACGTCAAGCACTCCGTGCTCGAGGCGCCCCACCTGGCTCCCGAACATCTGCCGATCTTCGCCTGTTCGATGGGTGACAACCCCATCTCCTACGAGGGCCACGTGAGGATGATGGCGGCGGTCCAGCCTCTGCTCAGCGGCGGCATCTCCAAGACCGTCAACATGCCCGAGGACGTCACCGTCGACGACGTCGAAGCCCTCCACCTGTTGTCGTGGGAGTTGGGCCTCAAGTCGGTGGCGATCTACCGCGACAACTGCAAGGTGGGCCAGCCGCTGTCCACCAAGTCGGCCGACATCGACGAGAGCGACACGGCTGCCGGCCAGGTCGACGAGATCGTCACCCAGATCGTCGAGAAGATCATCCACGAACCGACACGTCGGAAACTGCCGCGCACCCGCAGCGGACGCACGTTCGAGTTCCGGGTGGCCGACTGCAAGGGCTTCGCCACCATCGGCGAGTACGAGAACGGCCAGCCCGGCGAGATCTTCCTCACCGTGTCGAAGCAGGGCTCGACGATGGCGGGGATCATGGACGCCTTCGCCAAGTCGATCAGCTACGGCCTCCAGTACGGCGTGCCGCTCAGTGCCTTCGTCGAGGCTATGACCAACATGCGCTTCGAGCCCGCCGGCATGACCGACGACCCCGACATCCGGTTCGCCACGTCGATCATGGACTACCTGTTCCGCCGACTCGCGCTCCACTACATGACCTATGAAGAGCGCGCCGAGCTGGGAATCTTCTCGGTCGACGAGCGGCTCCAGCCCACCCTGCCGGGCGTGGAAGAGGCGGTCACACCAACGGTGCAGGGGTCCGAGATCCCCGCCGCTCCCCCATCGCGCGCAGAAGTGGTCGAGGCGGTGGCGATGGAGGTCGACACCACTCCGGCCACCCAGCCCTCGGCCAATGGAGCGTCGGCACCGAGAGCCACCCGCAGTAGAGACTCACCGATGTGCATGCAGTGCGGCGTCTCGATGATGCGGGCGGGCAGCTGCCACGTCTGCCCCAGCTGCGGCAGCACCAGCGGCTGCAGCTGAACCTTCGGCCAGAGCGACCCTGTCGCCTGGGTGCCGCCCGAAGGCGGCATGTCGCGGTCCGCGTCATCGCGCCGCGCGGATCGCTGTCGGCGGCGGCCCCGTCGACGAACCCTGGCGAGTCGTGTGGCACTGCTCGCCGGTCGATTCGTGCGCCATGTCGCGCGTCGCGCTGGAGGTCACCACACCGGTGACGCCCTCAGGCGGTGGGGCGTTCCGTCCGGTCCGCCAAGGATCGGCGCGGCCGGGCAGACTGACGTCATGTCGTCGGAGCAACGCTCGCAGTTGGCGTCCGGGCCCCCGAGCCCGGTGCAGCTGACTGCTGTCGAGGCACCGAACCAGCCACCGCCCGGGCCCGAACTCGATCAGCTCTACCGACACTTCGAAGTCGAGATGCTGGTCCCGTTGTGGACCGAGATCAGCGGGTTGATGCCCGCCGCGCCAACCTCGGATGCGGTCCCCCACCTGTGGCGATGGGAGCGGCTGTACGAGGCAGCGGCCAAGTCCGGTGAGCTGGTCGAAGTGGGCCGGGGTGGGGAGCGACGAGCGATCGCGCTGGCGAACCCGGGGCTGGGCGGGAGGCCGTATGCGACCCCGACACTGTGGACCGCCATCCAATACCTGAACGCCGGTGAGGAGGCGCCGGTTCACCGGCACAGTCAGCACGCGTTCCGGTT
>CBFCWZ010000294.1:0-4624 GCA_965601935.1 uncultured Ilumatobacteraceae bacterium | reverse complement strand
CGGCCGTTGTTGGCGTAGATCGGCACGCCGTCGGCCGGGTCGTCGCCGAGGTGCCGCGGGAGTTGGAGGAGTTGGATCGATTCGTCGAGTGTGATCCGCTCGAGCACCATCGTCTTGAACAGGCTCGACATCTTGGGCTTGTCGAGACCGTCCGGTGGTGCGTCGCGGTCGCCCCACTGGACGTACGGCCCGTAGCGGCCGTTCTTGGCGTAGACGGGGTGGCCCTCGTACTCGCCGATGGGCTCGTCGCTCTTGGGGGCGGCCAACAGCTCGACGGCCTTGGCCACGTCGAGTTCATCGGGGGCGAGGTTGTCGGGAAGACCCGCCGTGTCGTCACCCCGCTTCACATACGGTCCGTAGCGGCCGGGCTTCACGACGATGAGATCGCCGTTGTCGTCGTTGCCGAGCGGGAACGTGTTGATCTCGGCGGCGTCGATCTCGCCGAGGTTCTCCTCCACGAGGCGCTTCAGACCCATGAGCGCGTCGTCGTCGCCGCCGGCCTCGGCGGTGATCGGCGGCACGTTGGGATGGCGGTCACCGAAGTAGAAGCGTTCGAGCCACTCGGTCTTCTGGCGGTCGCCGCGGGCGATGGCGTCGAGGTCCTCGTCGATGGAAGCGGTGAAGTCGTAGTCGACGAGGGCATGGAAGTGCTCTTCCAGGAGGCGCACCACTGCGAAGGCGGTCCACGTGGGGATCAGTGCCTGCCCCTTCTTCCAGACGTACCCGCGGTCCTGGATGGTCTGGATGATGCTGGCCCAGGTGGAGGGGCGTCCGATCCCGAGCTCCTCCAGTCGCTTGACCAAGGAGGCCTCGGTGTAGCGGGCCGGCGGTGAGGTGGAGTGTCCCGTGGGGACGATCTCGGAGACCGGCACGACGTCGCCGACGGCGAGCGCGGGCAGCAAGGCCTCCTTGTCGGCAGCGTCGTCGCCGCGCTCCTCCTTGGAGGCGACATAGACGGCTCGGTAGCCGGGGAACGTGATGGTGGTGCCCGAGGCGGCGAACTCGCAGTCGAGGATCTCGCCGGTGGTGCGGTCGGTGGCCGGTGCGGCGAGGCGGACGCTCACGGTGACGCCGGTGGCGTCGGCCATCTGGGAGGCGAGGGTGCGCTGCCAGATGAGCCGGTACAGGGCGAGTTCCTGGCTGTTCAGTTCGGCGCTCACCTGGTTCGGCGCGCGGTAGGGCGTGGTCGGCCGGATCGCCTCGTGGGCCTCTTGGGCGTTCTTCACCTTCGAGGAGTACTGCTTCGGCGCGGCGTTGAGGTACTGCTGGCCGTACTCGCTGACGATCGAGGCGCGCGTGGCCTGCATCGCCTCGTCGGACAACGTGACGTTGTCGGTACGCATGTAGGTGATGAAGCCCCGCTCGTACAGACCCTGGGCGATGCGCATCACCTGCGACGACGAGAGCCGGAGCTTGCGGCCGCCCTCCTGCTGGAGTGTGGACGTCATGAACGGGGGCTTGGGCGAGGAGCGATAGGGCTTGTCCTCGACCGAACGGACGGTGAACGTGGACGACTCGAGCGACTCGGCCAGGCCGCGGGCCCGTACCTCGTCGAGGGCGACGACCTTGGCGGACGCCACACCCCGGTCGTCGAAGTCCTTCCCGGAGGCGACCTTCGTGCCGTCGAGGGCGACGAGGTCGGCGTCGAAGGAGGGGTCGGTGGCCGTGGTGACGTCGATGTCCCAGTAGTCGGCGGAGATGAAGGCGATGCGCTCGCGTTCGCGCTCGACGACGAGGCGAACCGACGGGCTCTGGACCCGTCCGGCCGACAGGCCCCGGTTGACCCGGCGCCACAACACGGGCGACACCTCGTAGCCGTAGAGCCGGTCGAGGATGCGGCGGGTCTCCGCGGCGTCGACCAGCCCGTAGTCGAGCCCGCGGGGGTTGTCGACGGCGTGGTCGATGGCGGCCTTGGTGATCTCGTGGAACACCATCCGCTTCACCGGCACCTTCGGCTTCAGGTACTCGAGCAGGTGCCAGGAGATGGCCTCGCCTTCGCGGTCTTCATCGGTGGCGAGATAGAGCTCGGAGGCTTCCTTGAGGGCCGACTTGAGATCTTTCACGACCGTCTTGCCGCGGTCGGTGAGCTCGTAGGTGGGCTTGAACCCGTTGTCGACGTCGATGTTCATCCCCTTCGAGGGGAGGTCCGCGACATGGCCGACCGAGGCGCGCACGTCGTAGTCGCCGCCCAGGAACTTGGACAGCGTCTTGGCCTTTGCAGGCGACTCGACGACGACGAGGGGTTTGGTCATGCGGGCCTTTCGCTACGGCATGTGGCGGGTGGTTGTCAAGAGTGTGGGAGGCCCCGGAAGGTACCTCGCCGGCCGAGAAGTGTGCCGGGGAAGACGCCTCTCGCAACCTCGCGGCCGGTTCGGATCATTCCCGAGGGGTGTGACGCCGGGTCTCCCGAGAGCGGTGAAGTACCGGTCGTTCGGGCGATACCGTGACCGTCGATGGTGCCCGATCTCAGGCTCGGATGGTCGCAGCACTTCTTCGACGCGTGGACGGCCCTCGACCGGCCCGGTTCTCCTGCCCGCGTCGGCCGGATCGACCGCGGTTGGAGCACCGTGTTCCGCTCGTTCGACCAGGCCACCGGAGCGGAGGAGCCCCTGCGCATCCGGAACATCGGGGCCGAGGTGGCGGTGGGCGACTGGGTGATCCCGAGCGACGACGCCGAGAAGGTCGACCACGTTCTCGACCGCCACTCGGCGTTCACACGCCGGGCCTCGTTCGACGGGATGCGGGCGGTGTCGCACACCCTCGCCGCGAACGTCGACGTGGTCGCCCTCGTCCACTCTCTCGGGAGCCCGCCAGCCCACGGCGGCTCGAACGCGAACTCGTGCTGGCGTTCGACTCGGGGGCCGAGCCCGTCGTCGTGCTCACGAAGAACGACCTCGTGGAAGATGTCACCAAGTCGAGGGCGTCGCTGCTCCACGTTGCCCTCGGGGTGCCCGTGCTCATCGCCAGCGGTCTCACCGGTGACGGGCTCGACGAGTTGCACGACCTGGTTGCGGGCGATCGCACCCTTGCGTTCCTGGGCGCCAGTGGCGTCGGCAAGTCGACCCTCGTCAACGCGATGCTGGGGCGTCGCCTGCAGGCCACCTCGGCGGTGCGGGAGAACGATCAGCGCGGTCGTCACACCACCATCGCCGCATCGCTCCTCCCGCTCACCGGAGGTGGGGGGTGGCTCATCGACACTCCGGGTGTCCGGGCGGTGAGCTTGTGGTTGTCGGGCGACGGCATCGAGCGGGCCTTCGCCGACGTGTTCGATCTCATGGACCACTGCAGGTTCCGTGACTGCAAGCACGACCAGGAGCCGGGCTGCGCCGTGCAGAAGGCGATCTCGAAGGGCAAGCTCGACCCGATCCGGCTCCGCAGCCTCGAACACCTCGTCGAGGAGGAAGCAGCTCTCGAAGCGGAGCAGAAGGCCCGGGAGAAGGCGATGGACCGCCGTCTCGGCGGGCGTGCGGCGCCCGAACAGGACGAGTACCTCGAGTAGACGTCAGGTGAGGAGGTCGAACGACCAGCCGCTGTTCCCGCGACGCCAGGTCCGGACTGCGGTGACCGCCGAGACGGGGAGCGGACCGTAGATGTGGGGGTACAGCTCGTCGGCTCCGGGGACAGGTGGCTCCCACCGGACGTCGGATCCGACGCGATCGAGGTCGACCGTGAGGAGCGACAGCTCCTCGAGATCGGCGTAGAAGCGGTTGGCCACACCCTCCACCTGTTCGCGGGTGGAGCAGTGGATGAAGCCCTCCTGCTCGAGGGTGAGTCCACGGGTCGACATGGCGTAGACGCCTGCGGCCTGTGCGTCGGCCCACTCGTGCGGCAGGGCGGCGTGGTACGCAATGGCCATCAGGCCACGGTGTCGCGCACGGTGAACAGCTGGTCGAGACGGGTCACGGCGAGCCGGTCACGGAGCGCTCCGGCGGTGCAGACCAGTTCGACGTCGCCGCCGCGTTCGCGGGCGGTCGCGGCCGCACCCACCAGGACGCCCAGGCCACAGTCGTCGAAGCTGGTGACACCGTCGAGATCGATGACGACGGTGGCTCCGGCGTGCTCGCGCAGGAGCCGCTGGAACAGGTCGCGCACGAGCGGAACTGCGACGAGGTCGACGACACCTTCGACGGCGACCACCGGGCGGTCGCCCACCGTGTACGTCGACGTGCGGCATTCCATCGCCCTCAACCCTACGTCCACACGCGTGAATCGTCACGGGGGCTCGAGCGCCATCGAGACCTGGGCCGTGTGGGTGACGGGCCCGAGGAAGCCGCCCAGCAGAGGGATCGTGACGTCGTCCGAGTAGGTGACGGTGACGGACACCGTCGTGCCGTCGGTGGAGGTGACCACCTCGACGGGGAGTCGGGTCGTCGCACTGGCGGCCGAGGTTGCCGCCCCGCCGGCGTCGGCGGCGACGCTCGCGGCGCGGGCACCCTCTCGCGCCGCGAGCTCCACCGCCAACTGGTTGCGCACGCTGACGCCGACCTGGACGAGTGCGAGCGCCACGACTGCGACGGCCGGGAGCACGAGGGCGAACTCCACGGTGCTCTGTCCAGAGTCTGGGCGGAGACGTTCAGACACGTCCGATCACCGAGTCGATGACGTTGTCGAAGAGTTCGCCGAT
>CBFCWZ010000293.1:0-4649 GCA_965601935.1 uncultured Ilumatobacteraceae bacterium | reverse complement strand
TGCGATCAAGGAGGGAGCGTTCGACGAGCGTAAGGCGATGGAGTTGGCGCTCGACATCCACGGCCCCGAGGCGATGCTGGTCGATGCCGGCCCCGCGCGCGGCAACTGGCCCGGCACCGGGCGCGACGAGCGCCGCGAGGGGTATCCCGTGAGCCCGATGATGTCGGCCTTCTTCTTCTCCCGCTCCGAGACCATCTGGGGAGGCACCAGCCAGATCCAGCGCAACATCGTCGGCGAACGGGTCCTCGGTCTGCCCAAGGAACCCAGGCCGACCTGACCCGGCCGAAACGGAATCCGGTGATGTCGCATCGGGTTCGACCCGTGAGGATGAGAAGGTGAGCCGAGGGAGGAACGAGCCGTATGTCGCGTCGGGCGAGCGGCTCATCTCCGGGCCGTTCCTCGTCGTCACGTTCACGGCGTTCGCGTTCTTCACCTACATCGGGATCCTGATCCCGGTCGTCCCTCTCTTCATCGAGGGGCCGATCGACGCCGGCGAGTTCGGGATCGGCCTCAACATCGCGGTCTTCGCCCTCGCTGCCGTGCTGGCTCGCCCGGTCATCGGCCGGATCGCCGATGCCCGCGGGCGGCGCTTCGTCATCGTGACCGGGGCCGTCCTCGCGGCGACGGGCGGGGCCCTTGCAGGCCAAGCCGACTCCTTGATGATCCTGCTCGCGTGCCGGGCCCTCACCGGGGTCGGCGAAGCGGCCGTGTTCGTCGGTGCGGCAACGCTGATCGCCGACTTGTCGCCACGGGCGCGGCGCGCCGAGGGAGCGAGCTACTTCTCCGTCGCCGTGTTCACCGGGGTCGGCTTCGGGCCGATCATCGGCGAGTTCGTGCTCGACGACACGCGGTTCGAGGAGGCCTTCCTCGTCGGCGCGGGCTTCGCCCTCCTCGCTGCGCTCATTGCCGTGTTCGCTCCCGCCCGGGTCGTCTCGCCGGACGCCGCGACCGACGACGGTCCGCCGCCCCGGGACCCGGACGACGTCGTCGGCTGGCGCCGGTTCGTGCACCCGGAGGCGGTGATGCCCGGCCTCGTTCTCGCCTGCGGGATCGGGGGTCTGACCACGTTCTTCGCGTTCGCGCCCGACTATTCGCGGTCGGTGGGGCTCTCGTCGTCGGGCGGGATCTTCCTCGTCTACTCGCTCGTGTCGCTGCTGGTCCGGCTCTTCGGGGCCCGCCTGCCCGAACAGATGGGGCCCCGTCGAGCCGTCACGGTGGCCCTCTCGATGATCGCCGCGGGCCTGCTCGTGTTCGCCACGATTCCACAGGTGTGGGCCCTGTGGGTCGGCTCGGTCATCGTGGGGTTCGGTGTCGCCTTCAACTACCCGTCCCTGATGGCGCTGACCGTCAATCGCGTCCACGACGACGAACGGGCGATGGCGGTGAGTTCTTTCACGATGTTCTTCGAGGTCGGGTCCGCATCAAGTGGGCTTCTCGTGGGTGCCTTCGCCCAGGTCGTCGGCAAGCAGACCGGCTTCTTCGGAGGAGTGGCGTTCTGTCTCTTCGGTCTGTGGCTGCTGCGGACGAGGGTCGTTCCCGCCGGAAGCCCCGACGCGGGGCCGATCGTCACCACACAGGCGCCTGCCGCCTCCGATTGACGCCCGCGCATCGTGATGTCCGATTTCCGCTGGTGATCGGCTTGCAGTGTCGGCATGATGGCCCTGTGATCGATCTCGACCCGGACCGTTGCTACGCCGCGGTGAGGAGCCGCGACGCCCGGTTCGACGGGTGGTTCGTCACCGCCGTCCGCACCACCGGGATCTACTGCCGCCCGAGTTGCCCCGCGATCACCCCCCGGCGTGACAACGTCGAATTCCATCCCGGGGCGGCGGCAGCTCAGCTGAACGGATTCCGAGCGTGCAAGCGCTGCCGCCCCGACGCGGCACCCGGTTCGCCGGAGTGGAACGTCCGCCAGGACGTGGTGGCGCGGGCGATGCGCCTCATCGCCGACGGTGTCGTCGAGCGCGAGGGCGTCAGCGGGCTCTCCTCGCGGCTCGGGTACAGCGACCGTCACCTCAACCGGTTGATGACCGAAGAACTCGGCGCCGGGCCGCTCGCGATCGCGCGGGCCCAGCGGGCGCACACGGCCCGGACCCTGATCGAGACGACCCCGCTTCCGCTCACCGAGATCGCCTTCGCGGCGGGCTTCGGAAGTGTCCGTCAGTTCAACGACACCATCCGTGAGGTCTTCGCGTCGGCACCCTCCGAGCTCCGGCGGAAGCGGAGCGGTACCACTCCGACCGGAGTCGCGGGCGCGGTGACGGTCCGTCTCCCCGCACGAGTTCCGTTCGCCGGCGACGAGGTGCTGGCGTTCCTCGGTGTCCGGGCCATTCCAGGGCTGGAGTCGTGGGACCGCGAGACGTACCGGCGGGCCCTGGCGTTGCCCAACGGCCACTGCGTGGTCGCGCTACGGGCCGGGTCCGACCACGTCGTCGCGTCGCTCTCGCTGGAGGAATGGGCGGACCTCGGTGCGGCCGTTCACCGTCTGCGACGTCTGCTCGACCTCGACGCCGATCCGCGAGCCGTGGACGAGGCGCTGAGCAACGACCGGGCGATGGCCGATCTCGTCCGGTCCGTACCCGGCCGCCGATCACCCGCGACGGTCGATCCGTTCGAGACGGCGATGCGCGCGGTCGTCGGCCAGCAGGTCTCGGTGAGGGGCGCCGCAACGGTCGGAGGCCGGATCGTCGCCGCTCTCGGCGAGGACCTGCGGGTCGACGACGCAGACCTGATGAGCGTCTTCCCGACGCCCGAGGTCATCGCCGGCGCGGATCCGACGTCGTTCTCGATGCCCCGGAGCCGGGCCTCGACGATGTCCCGCGTGGCCGCCGCGATCGCCGGTGGTGAGCTCCGGCTCGACGAGGCCACCGACCCGGAGGAAGCCCGCTCCGCACTCCTCGGCATCAAGGGGATCGGGCCGTGGACGGCCGACTACGTGCTGATGCGCGGCCTCGGCCACCCGGACGTGATGCTGGCCACCGACCTCGGCGTCGCCCGCTCCGCGCAGGACCTCCGACTCGAACTCGGCGACGGTTCCCGCTGGTCACCGTGGTCCTCGTACGCCGTTCACCACCTGTGGGCCGCGGAGACACCGCACCCTCGACGGAAGGAAGCCTCATGACCGTGCACACCACCATGGACAGCCCTGTCGGCGTACTCACGGTCGTCGCGACCGACGACGGCATCCGGGCGATCCTCTGGCCCGACGACGACCCGGCGCGGGTACCCGCCGGGGAGTCGACCGGGGCCGCCGATCACCCTGTCCTCGCCGCGGCTGTGACACAGCTCGCCGAGTACTTCGCGGGTGAGAGGAAGGACTTCGATCTCCCGCTCGACCCGGTGGGAACGCGCTTCCAGCAGCAGGCGTGGACGGCGTTGCGCGAGATCCCGTACGGCGAGACGGTGAGCTACGGCGAGCAGGCCGAACGTCTCGGCGACAAGAACAAGGCCCGTGCCGTCGGCGCGGCCAACGGGAAGAACCCGATCTCGATCGTCGTGCCGTGCCACCGGGTGATCGGCTCGTCCGGATCACTCACCGGCTTCGCGGGCGGCCTCGATGCCAAGAACTGGCTGCTCGACCACGAACGCCGCAACTCGGCCAGACCCTGCCCCTCTGATACCTGAAGCGCAAACCTGAAGCGGTGTCTGACACCGTTACTGGCGTTTGGCGGCGGCTGATTGGGCCTTGCGGGCGCGCTCGGCTTCCTTCTTGGCCTGCTTGGCGGCCTTGCGCTTGGCCCGCATCTCGGCCTGCTCGTCGGCGGAACGCTTGGACGTGTCGAGCACGGGTGCGACCGGGGTGATCTCGGCCTTGGGGAGGGCCACCAGGTCGTCGCTCTTGAGCAGGTCGCGGATGATGGCCGCGGCGGGGGCCTCTCCGGCGACGGTGCCGGCCAGCATGATCTGGGTGATGCCGAGGCCGTGCTTCTCGACGAGCCCCGGGAGCACCTCCTTGAGCTGATCGGTGGACGGGTTGTCGGCATGATCCCCGAGCCCCTCGATGCAGTCGGCCAGGCAGGCGTCGGCGAGGATCGCCGCAATGGCCTCCATGCCACCGTCGATGCGGCCGCTCTGAACTCCGGCACGGATGCCGTCGGGTGTGTTCTCCTCGACGAACGACTCGAGACCCTCCAGGTGCTCCGCGTCGAGCACCTCGATGGCCGCGGCCAGCTCCTCGTCGGGAGTCGCCTTGATCGCACGGTCCACCAGGCCCAGCGCCTGCATGCGGTTCTTCATCTGGTTCACGGCCCGCGACGCTACCGCTGGCCCATGCCCGACCCTCCCGCGATCGCAGTCCGAGAAGTACGTTCGCTCGCCACCTGCACCAAGGACGGCACGCCGAAGTACGTCCCCGTGTCGGCTGCCGATCTCGGCACCGGAAAGGTCGGCTTCAACACCGAGGCCGCGTCGTGGAAGGTGAAGCGACTCCGGAACGATCCACGTGTCGCGATCCAGCCCGACGACGATGCCGCCCCCGACGAAGGTGACGACGGCGGCGAGTGATGCGGCCCAGGTCCTGAAGCGGGCCGTGACAACCTGTGGATTCGGCAATGACCCTGGTCACGGGAGGAGTGCATACGGCTAAGGTGTCCCGCTGAGAACCGACTCACAAGGAGTTTCCGATGGCAACTGTCGCACTCGAGGGCGTG
>CBFCWZ010000292.1:0-4671 GCA_965601935.1 uncultured Ilumatobacteraceae bacterium | reverse complement strand
TTCGTCGCCGACAATTGGGAGAAGGGGCCCCTCGCGGGCCCCTTCTTCGCGTCTACAGGTCGCTGATTCGGGCAAAGACCTCGGCGGCCTCGAAACCGTGCGGTTCGCCCAGCCTGGCGAGACGCTCGCGAACATTCGACCTGAACACGTCGAGCTGGTCCGCCGACGTTGCTTTCATGGTCGACTCGAACTGGCTCACGTGGGCCTCGAGTGCGTAGAGCTTCAGGTCGACCGATGCCGAGACGTCCTCGACGTGGTTGGGTTCGTCGGCCTCCCACAACAGGAGATGATCGGGCCGGTGCGGTGGCAGCCCGTGATCGCGGTGGAAGTGGGGGTCGCGAGCTGCGACCACGGCGTCGCAGACGAGCAGACCCGCATTGCGATGGTCGGGGTGGAGTCGGTACCGCTTCCAGGGGTCGTGGCCGAGGACCACGGCGGGCCGGAGCTCACGGATGATCCTGGCGATCTCGCTGCGAGTCTCCACGTCGGCGACGAGTTCGCCGTCGACGCGGCGGAGGAAGCGGGCCTCGCCGGTCTGGGGCCCGCTGAGCCGACGGGCTGCCTCGCGTTGTTCCTCCTCGCGCCGGGCGCCGAGCGCGGCGACGTCGGCCTCGGGGTCCCACGTCCCCTTCGAGCCATCGGTGCACACGAGATGGTGGACGGTGCATCCGCCCGCTGCCCACTTGGCCAGGAGCCCCCCACAGCCGAACTCCACGTCGTCGGGATGCGCCCCGACGGCCAGCGCAGACGCGGGAGTCGGAAGCTCTCGGGTGATCTCGTCGGTCAGCGGGGCCGGCTGACCTGGTTCGTTGGCAGCCATGGCGGCAACACCTCGTGGATGAGTGGGTGGGCGAGGTCGTCGGCGACGTCGAGGTCGAGCGCAAGGTCGCGGTCGACACGGACCTCGTAGGGTCCTCCCGAGGCCACCGCCTGCTCGAGGTGCCGTCCGAACGAGCCCCCTCCATACGACGCATGGACGAGGTTCGTGTGGGGAAACGAGATCACGTTCGTGCCGTCGCGGCGGGGATCGGGCACCAGTGTGACGACACCCTGGGTGGCGACCCGGAGCAGTCCCTCCGGGCGGGGGAGATCGGCGTGGGAGACGATGATCTGGCGGGCGCCCAGCCGCAACAGGTGCCGGACTCCGTCGTCGACGGCGCGGTTCAGGCCGAGATCGGGGCCCCACACCACCTGGGCGCCTCGAGATTCGGCCCACTCCCGGACATCGGGATCGTCGCAGGCGACGAAGGTGGGCACCTCGGCGGCCGCTGCGACGACGCGGGAGGCCATCCATTCGGCCAGCCGGGCGCGGTCGTGGTCGGGAATGACCCCCTCCAACCGGCGCTTCGCCGCGGCGAAGCGCTTCACCGGGATGAGCACCGCGACGTCCACCCGCACAATGTATGCGTGCCGGGGGATGAACGTCCGCCTGGCACGGAAGAGGCCGAACCGGTCCGACCGCAGTACCGTGTGGCGCCGATGCCGACAGACGAGTGGACCATGGTGGGGGTCACCGGGCAGCGATGGCGTGCCGAGGTGGCACCCTGGGGTGGCGTGCGCCGGGCCGCGTCAGGCGGTGAGTTGCTCGACTGGTGTGTCGCCGCCGACGACCGCTGGCACGTGCCGCGTGACGAACCGACCCTGCGACAGGGCCGAGTCGAAGGTGCTCCCGTGTTCGAGACGCGGATACGCATACCCGACGGTGACGCCGTTCAGCGGGTGTGGGCGGTGGCCGACCACGACGGCGTGGTCGTCGTCGAGTTCGAGAACGCCTCGCCGCTCCCGGTCGCCGTGGCGGTCACGGGGCAGCGAGTGGCGACCTCGCGGCCCCCGAGCCATGTGCCCCCTCGAGGAATCGATCTCCCGTCCGATGCGATCGTGCTCCCCGTGGGCCACCACGCAACGGTGCGGGTGGCCGTCGCAGTGAGCGGCGCCGATGTGGGCGACCCGACCACGCTGGCCCCCCACGATGCAGTGGCAAGAGGATGGCGTCGTCTGACCGACCAGGCCAGCCGGCTGGACATCCCCGACGATCGGCTGGCGGAAACCGTCGTGGAAGCGCGCTGCGACCTGTTGCTCGAGGGGCCGGTCGGGGCGGCGGTCGACCCGGCGGGCTTCCTGCTCGACGTCGCCGAGCTGGTGCGCATGGGTGAGGACGGCGATGCCTGGCTGCCCGAGCTGATCCCGGTCGCCGAGGCCCTCGCCCGGTCCGACGATCGCGATCGCAGCAGGGCCTACGGTGGCCTCGCTCGGGTCGCGAGGGCGGCCGGCGATCACACCGCACTCAGCGACGTCGAACGTATTCGGGCGGGCTTCCGTGGACACTCCGGTGTCGAGGGCGAGCCCATCTCCTTCGCCGCGATCCGGCGCGGGGAATCCGTCGGTCGCTTCGTGAACGACATCGAGTCGCAACTGGTCGACGGCGGCGTGATTCTCCCTGCGGGGATGCCGACGACCTGGCTCGGCGCCAACTTCGAGGTGCACGGACTGCCGTCGGGTCCCCGGAGCGCGCTCGGATTCGCGGTTCGCTGGCACGGCGACCGGCCGGCGGTGCTCTGGGAACAGCGCGGCGTACCCGTCGAGCTGTCGGCCCCGGCGCTCGATGCGTCGTGGTCGACGGCCGAGGTCTCGGGCGAGGCGTTGTGGCCGGCTCCACGCGGCCCCCGGACCCTGTCGGTGAGCACCGACGATTCGGGCTCGTTCAGCTGACTCGTCGCGTCGGCGGTGTCGTTCACCGATTGTTGAGGGGAGTCCCGGTGGGGGTGCTCACGGACCGACTCGTAGGCTGTCGCAATGACGGCAACCGATGCACCCCCCGCCGACCAGTTCGCCCGCCTGAAGCTGACCGAGTGGACCTCGTGCGGAGGCTGCGCGGCGAAGTGGGGCGCGGCACTACTGAAGGACCTTGTCGCCGACTTCCCGGCACCCTCCGACCCTTCGCTGCTCGTCGGCTTGGCCCCGTTCGACGACGCGGCGATCTACCAGGTCTCCGACGACGTGGCCCTGGTGTCGACGACTGACTTCTTCCCGCCGCTCGTCGATCACCCGGCCGACTTCGGAGCGATCGCCGCAGCCAATGCCTGCTCCGACGTCTTCGCGATGGGTGGCCGCGTGGCCATCGCCGTGAACGTGGCGGCGTTTCCCGAAGAGTTCCCGCGGGAGGCCATCGTGGCGATCTTTGATGCCGCGGCGCAGGTCGTCGACGAAGCGGGTGGCTCGATCGCCGGGGGCCACACGATCCGCAACCCCGAGCCGATCTTCGGGCTGGCGGTGCAGGGGGTCGTGCACCCGGACAAGGTCTTCCGCAAGGCAGGCGCCCAGCCGGGCGACGTGCTCGTCCTCTCGAAGCCCATCGGCACCGGTCTCACCCTTGCGGTGGGCGAGGAGGAGGAGAAGGCAGTCGCCATCGCCGGCATGCGAGCACTCAATCGTGGCGCTGCCGAGCGTCTGGCCGGGCTCGGGGACGCAGTCCATGCGGTCACCGATGTCACCGGCTACGGATTGGCCGGGCACGGCTGGGAGATGGCCGAGCGCAGCCACCGCCGGGCCGTGATCGACACGGGTGGTCTGGTGACCTACCCGGGCGCCCTCCGAGTCGCCGACGAAGGCCACCGCACGGGCGGCGATCAGCGCAACCGGGACTACCTCGCAGGGCATCTCGACTCGAGTGCTCCTGCCGGCGCGGAGTCCCTGTGTTTCGACCCTCAGACCTCGGGTGGCCTGCTCGCCGCGGTCGACCCCGCAGCAGCGAAGGAGCTGATCGGAACCTCCGGGTTCTGGCGGGTCGGCGAGATCGTCGACGGCGATCCCGCAGTGATCCTCCGCTGACGGGCACGAGCCCGGGGAGTGGCGTGGCGCGAGAATGGCCGTGATGGCGACCCGCCGACGACCCTCGACGAGGAGAGCTCCGACCCGCGAGATCGAGAAGTCCCTCTGGAGTCGTGGATTCGACACGGTCGTGGGGATCGACGAGGTCGGGCGGGGAGCCTGGGCCGGCCCGTTGATGGTCGGTGCCGCAGTGGTGCCGAGGGACCGGCGGGTGAACGGGATCCGCGACTCGAAACTCCTCTCGGAGGCCGAACGCGAGCGTCTCTTCGACCGGATCGCCGAGTGGTGCGTGTCGTGGGCCGTGGGTGCGGCGAGCCAGGAGGAGTGTGATCAGCTGGGCATGTCGGCGGCCCAGAAGCTGGCCGCGAGGCGGGCGATCGAGACGCTCGACGTGCAGCCCGACGCTGCGGTCACCGATGGCACGTGGGACTTCGTGTCGCCGGCCGTGGACCATGTCGAGTTGGCGGTGAAGGCCGACCTTCGCTGCCTGAGTGTCGCCACCGCCAGCGTGCTGGCCAAGGTCGTGCGCGACAGGGAGATGCGTCGTCGGGCAGCCGATTACCCGGCCTGGGCGTTCGACTCGAACAAGGGGTATCCGTGTCCGATTCACAAGGCGGCCCTCCAGGGGTACGGCCCGTCGGCCATCCACCGGCGCACGTGGGTGTTCATGGACAACTACGTCCCGTGGAGCGCGATCCGCCGGCGACCCCCGGCGGGTCAGGGCTCACTGTTCTGATCGGGTGAATCCGACCAGGGCGTGGAGCCATGCGCCGACGGCATCGGGGTCCGGGCTCATTGTTCTGATCGGGTGAGTCCGACCAGGGCGTGGAGCCACGCGCCGAC
>CBFCWZ010000291.1:0-4696 GCA_965601935.1 uncultured Ilumatobacteraceae bacterium | reverse complement strand
CCCGGAGCCCGAGCCATCGGGAGCGGCCTCGGTCGGCGAGCTGACGATCACCGAGATCGTGGCGAGCACGAGCACCAGCCCCACCCCCGTCGAGGACCGCTGAATCGAACGTCTCGGACCACTTCCCCGGCACGGAAGGGAGGCGAATCCCGCCGACCGTCGACGAGCCGCTGCGCAACGAGGTTCAGATGAGAGTGAGGGAGTCGAGGTCGAGCGCGTGCTGGAGGTGGCGGGTGGCCATGGTGGCGAACATGGCCTCGCTCCGCTCACTCTCTCCCACCACCTGGCTGGCGATCACGGCCATGATCACGCCGGCGAACGCCTCACGGCGGAACTGCTCCCACACCGAGTCGTGGTGGATCTCGACGCCGTAGTGCCGGATCCCGTCGATGTAGCGCTCGACGAGGTCCTGCTCGTACTGTCGCCGCACCTCTGGGACGAGACCCGCCCCGCAGAAGTACGACAGGTCGGCGATCGGCGGACCGTGGGCGGGGGTCTGCCAGTCGACAGCAGTCACCGGCGGTCCTCCCGCTGCGGTGCCGAACAGCAGGTTGTCGAGGCGGAAGTCGCCGTGCGTCAGCGCCCACGGCTGGGGCCGGTCGGCCCACGAACCCAGTGCGTTTGCGAACTCGCGTACCAACTCGAGAGCCTCGTCGCTCAAGTACTTCGAGTAGGTCGCCTCGAATCCGGGATACATCAGCTGCCACAGGCCAGCGAGCTCGCCGGCGTCCTGCTCACCCTTGCTCCGCCCCAGCCAGTCGATGTCGAGCAGCGTCGGGTCGTCCCAGCTCGGCCCGTGCAGCTTGGCCAGTTCGTCCACCGCAGCCTCGGCCTCGGCCGTGCTGCACCCTGCGATCTGGTCGCCCTGTTCGGCAGGCGCCATGTCCTCCAGTACGAGCACGAAGTCACCGGACGTCTCGTCCCATTCCCCGTGGAAGCAGTGCGGAACCCGGATGTCGACGGTCGATGCGAGCTGGGTGTAGAACTTCACCTCCCGCTCGTAGTTGCGCAGGGCGATCCCCGTCGCCCTGCTCGTCTCGTCGAGCGACGGCAGCTTCAGCACGACCGAGCCCGGAAGGTCCGGCGCCGCGTCGACCAGCCGGACTCGCAGGTTCAGGCCGACGAGGCCATCTCCGATCCGCTCGCTCTCGACGCCGCCGATCTCTCCTCCGAGCAGGCCGCTCAGCCACTCCGCAGTCACATCCCCTGGTCCCATTGCCGCCGACCGTAGTGAACGCAATCCGGATACCGTCAGTCCGCGGATGTACCGGTTCCTGCTCTCCCCGAAGTGGCTGGCCTTCCACGCCATCTGCCTCGCCGGTGTGGTCCTGATGGTCAACCTCGGTTTCTGGCAGCTGAACCGTCTCGACGAGCGCAACGAGTTCAACGCCGAGGTCGGAGCCGTCATCGATTCCGAGCCCGTCCCGCTCGACGTTCTGCTTGCCGACCCCGGTACCGACCAGGAGGGCGTCGAGTGGACCCCGGTCGTGGCGTCCGGCACCTACCTGGCCGACCAAATCGTCGTGTTCAACCGCTCCCAGGAGGGCCAGGCCGGCGACAACGTCCTCACCGCCCTCGAACTCGGCGGGGGCGACCTGGTACTGGTGAATCGTGGGTTCATCACCCCGCCCGGGTCTCCTCCGCCCGCGCCACCACAGGGAACCATCGAGATCCTGGGGCGTGTGCGCCTCAGCCACGGCGACGGCACCGAGCCGCTGCCCGGCGGCGCAACCGGGAACGGAGTCGAGGTGCGCAAGGTCGAGGTGGGCCGCCTCGCCAACGAGTTCGAGCAGCCGGTCCTGCCCGTCTACCTCGACCTGGTCGCCAGTGAACCCCCGGTGGGCGCCGGCGACCCTGCTCCCGTACCCGCACCCGAGCTGAGCGACGGCCCCCATCTGTCGTACGCGATCCAGTGGTTCATCTTCGCCACGAGTGTCGCCGTCGGATGGGTGTTCGCAGTGCGGGCCTCGATCAAGAAGCATCGTGCCGGCGACAGACGGGACGAGATGTCCGCCGACCTCGACGAACCGGCCGCGGTCAGCACCGGCTCGACCACGCCAGCCACCTGAACGGCGCCGTCGACCGGCGCAGGCGCTCAGATGCCGTCGAGTTCGGCCATCCGGCGGAACTGCTCCACCACGTCCGGCGACTGGTGTGCCGGGTCGTGCTCGCGGTACACGGCCTCGACGTTGACGGCGATCCGCCCGAACTCACCCAGTTCCGAGAACCGCTCGTCGGCACCGAGAAGCCGGCCGATCTCGCGGGCCGCGTCGAACGCATCCATCCCCGCCGTGAAGCGACCGCTCGCCTCCGTGTCGACGAACTGCAGGTAGTCGCGCACGGCGACGATCCCGGCGGCGTCGGTGACCGGCCCGTGCCCAGGGACCACCGTGGCGACGTCCATGGACAGCATCAGATCGCAGGCGGCCACCCAGTTCGACAGTGGACCGGCCCACACGATCGGCGCTCCACCGATGAAGAGGATGTCGCCCGTGTAGACCGTCGACGCGTCGGGCACGTGGACGATCGTGTCCCCTGCGGTGTGCGCCGGGCCCACCTCGATGAGTTCCACCGTGCGGCCGGCGACGTCGACCTCGATCCGGCCGTCGAAGGTGCGATCGGGCGGCACCATCTCGATCCCGTCGAAATGGAACTCACCGAAGAACGAACGGAACAGGTCACCGACCTCTCCCGGAGCGTCGTTCAAAGCCGCGAGCATCGCGGGAGGGACGTCGTCGATCTCTTCGGCAGTCGCAGTAGAGGCGATGATCTCGATGCCCTCGAACCGGTCGACGGCCTCCTTGTTCCCGTAGCAGTGGTCCCCGTTGGCGTGGGTGTTCACGAGCGAGGCGACGGGTGCCCGGTCGGTGAGGGCGGCCATCGCGTCGAGCATCTCGGCGGTGAGCCGGAGGTCGAACAATGTGTCGACGAGAAGAGAGGCGCCGTCACCGGCGATCAGACCGGCATTGCTCCAACCCCAACCGCCGTCGGGTTGGAGGTACGCGTGGCAGCCGTCCCCCACTTCGTGCAGACCCTTGGAGAACTCGACCTCGCGCGCCATGGCGTCATCCTCGCACGCCGATCGAGCGTCGCCGGGACCCGGCGTCGAGCGGCCCGAATCCGGTCGAGTACGTTTCGAACATGCATCAGCTGAGTGGCCTCGACGTCAGCTTCTTGAACATGGAGTCGATGGCCGCGTACGGCCACGTGTCGTCGCTGAACATCTTCGATCCGACCGACCATCCGGGTGGCGCCGGACTCGAGGTCACGAAGAACGTGATCCTCGAACGAATCGACGAGCTGGCCCCGTTTCGCTGGCGGCTGGTCGAGGTTCCGCTCGGACTCGACCTTCCCTACTGGGTCGAGGATCCCGACTTCGACATCGACTTCCACGTTCGCCACCATGCGATCCCTGCACCCGGCACGCCAGAGCAACTGGCCGAGGCGATCTGTCGGATCATCGCCCGGCCGCTCGATCGCAGCAGGCCGCTGTGGGAGCTGTACGTGATCGAGGGCGTCGAGAACGGCACGCGAATCGCCCAGCTCACGAAGATCCATCATGCTGCGATCGACGGTGCCGCCGGGGCGCTGATGCTGGCCGCCATCCTCGACACCGAGCCCGACGCGGCGCACTCCGGATCGCCCGCCAAGTGGACCCCTGACAAGGTCCCCACCGACCAGGAACTCCTGGCGATGACGGCCCGTGAGTACCTGAAGCGACCCGAGAAGGTGATCCGCCAGTCGATCCGGGCGGTCCGCGAGCTCGCTGAATCGACGCAGAACGGGGGGCTCCAGGTGATCGCCGACATGGCCGCTCAGCCGCTGCCAGGACCGCTCGGCAACGTCATGCGGGAGCGCCTCCGGCAAGGACGCGAGCCCGATGATCCGCCGCCGTCGCTGCCACCGAACCCGGCGCCGCGCACGCCGTGGAACAAGGTGGTGTCGAAGCATCGCCGTTTCGCATTCACCACGATCGAACTCGAAGCGGCGAAGAAGGTGCGTCGGGCGCTCGGTTGCACGTTCAACGACGTGGTGATGACGATCTGTTCGGGTGCCCTCCGCCGCTACCTCATCAAGCACGACTGCCTGCCCTCTGAGTCGCTCATCGCGATGGTCCCGATCAGCCTCCGCAAGGAGGGTGAGCGGGACACCACCGACGACAGCACCTATCACAACCGGGTCTCGGCCCTCCTGGCCGATCTCGCCACCGACGAAGACGATCCGATCGACCGAGCGCGTCGGATCCAGGCGTCCATGACCACGGCGAAGAGCGACTTCCAGGCGATCCCGGCCGAGACTCTGATGGACTTCGCCCAGTTCGCTCCACCTGCTGTCGCCACACGGGCGATGCAGATGGTGCACCGCCTCAAGTTGGCCGACCGAATGGCCCCGCCGTTCAACGTGGTCATCTCGAACGTGCCCGGCCCGGCCCACCCGCTGTACAGCGGCGGGGCCAAGCTCGAGCACTTCTACCCCGTGTCCACGCTCACCGACAGCCAGGGCATGAACATCACCGTCCAGAGCTACGACGGCCGCCTCGACTTCGGCATCCTCACCGACAGGGAACTCGTCCCCGACGTGTGGAGCATCACCGACATGCTCCACGAGTCGATGGAGGAACTCCTCGACGCCATCTGACCCGGCCTCAGGCCGGGGTCGTCCACCTCGCCGCGAGCCGCTCGGCGAGCATCACGGT
>CBFCWZ010000290.1:0-4696 GCA_965601935.1 uncultured Ilumatobacteraceae bacterium | reverse complement strand
CCAATCGGTCGACCAGCTTGTCGAGGTCGAGCCGGTCGGCGATGGCGTTCACGTCGAGACGGTCGACCAGCAGGTCGAGGTCGAGTTCCTGGGCGATCAGGTTGACATCGAGCGACTCGACGAGATCCTGGGTGTCGATCTGGCGCATGACCGCTGGAGCCACACGGCCCACGATCCCACCCACGAGCGAGCGGTTGCGGGACGCTCCGGGCTCCATCGCGGTCACGTCGGTCGACAGTACCGCCGCCGACATGGCCGCAGGCGGACGGGCGACCTCACGGGCGCCGAGGACGCGTTCGTCGCCGCTCACGAACGTGGCCTGGACGGTGGCCGGTTCACCCGCCACCTCCACCGACTCGATGGCCGGCACGAGGGTCTCGAACAGTGACCTGATCTCCATCCGGGCGAGTTGGGCGCCGAGAAAGAAGTGCATACCGAAGCCGAAGGCGATCTGCTTGTCGGCGTTGGGGCGGGAGACGTCGAACCTCAGCGGGTCGTCGACGACGCGAGGATCGAGGTTGGCAGCTGCGAAGTTGCACATCAGCCAGTCGCCCTTCTGGATCGGCTGACCCCCGACCTCGGTGTCCTCCGCCGCTTCACGCATGAAGTGCTTGACCGGACTCGACAGCCGGATGAACTCCTCGACCGCGTTCTTCACCAGGCCCGGATCGTCCTTGAGCATCTGGAGCTGATCGGGATTGTCGGCGAGTCGATGCATCCCCTCGGCCATCGACGCCGACGTGGTGTCGTGCCCGGCCGTCGCCACGAATGATGTCGTAGCTCATCAACTCGAGGTCGGGCAGGAGCTCACCGTCGAGGGTGCCATTGGCGAGCACGCCGGCGAGGTCGTCCGTGGGGGTGTTGCGCCTCCTTCGGCTCGGTCCCGATCTTGCCCGCCCCGATGCCCGACGCCGAAGGCGAAGCTACTCTGCAGCCCGCCCCGAAGACGACGAGAGAACTCCCGATCATGGCCACGATGTATCCCCCTCGCTTCCCGTCAGGATCTCCGACCTCGGAGCGGAACGTCTACGAGGCACTGCAGGGCCTCGACGACGACTGGCTGGTCTTCCACTCGGTCGGCTGGCAAGGGGCTCGCCACGGTCGGCAGGGCGACGGCGAGGCCGACTTCGTCATCGCCCACCCGCGCAAGGGCGTGATCGTCGTCGAAGTCAAGGGCGGCAACATCGAGATCCGCGACGGACGCTGGTTCAGCATCGACCGGAGCGGATCCCCGCACGAGATCCGCAACCCGTTCGAGCAGGCCGTCGACTCGAAGTACGCGCTGCGTGACCATCTCGACGAGCACGTTCCCCGCCTGAAGCACCCACCCCGGATGGGCCACGTCGTCGCCTTCCCCGCCGTCGAGATCACCCGGGGCCTCTCCACCAAGGCGCCACGGTCGATCATCTGGGACCGCTACGACCTGAAGGACATCGAACGAGCCGCCAACAGGGTCAGCTCCCACTGGGAGGATCACACCCAGTTCGACGACCAGCAGTTCGCCGCCCTGCGCAAGGCTCTCGCCCCGACCACGCAGATCAGGAAGCGGCTGCGCCATCGCGTCGAGGAGATCAACGACGACCTCGTCGATCTGACCGACCAGCAGACCCAGCTGCTCGGCTTCCTCCGCCGCCAGCGTCGAGCCTTCATCACCGGAGGGGCCGGCACCGGCAAGACCGAACTCGCCATCGAACGGTCCAGACAGTTGGCCGACGAGGGCCGTGACGTCCTCCTCCTCTGCTACAGCGAGCTGCTCGGGGAGAAGTTCGCCGCCGAGCTCTCCGACCTCGAGCGGGTCACCGCCGGCAGCTTCCACCGGGTCGTGCACCAGATCGTGGAGCAGGCGGGACGTCTGCCCGACGGCGAGCGCGACGAGAACTGGTGGAACGTCCTCCTCCCCCGTGAACTCCCCGATGCGGCGAGCGAACTCGGGGTCGAGTTCGACGCCGCAGTGGTCGACGAAGGCCACGACTTCCACCCGATGTGGTGGACCGCCCTCGGGCTGCTGATCCCCGACCCTCAGGAGGCGTTCCTCTACGTCTTCGCCGACTCCCACAAGGAGCTCTACCGCGACGACTGGATCCAGCCGTTTCCTGCCGATCCGTTCGAACTGGACGTGCGCTGCCGCAACACGAACCAGATCTCCGAGCGCGTGCGCGCGGTGCTGAGTACGCCGGGCCCCTCTCTCGGAACGCAGGGACCGCCTCCGGGGTTCATCCCGGCCGAGGGCATCGAGGGCTTTCGTGCCGCGCTGCAGCGAGTGATCGGCAAGCTGCTGAACGAGGAGAACTTCCGCTCCGGCCAGATCACCGTGCTGTCGATCGAGCCCGAGCCGGTCGAGGCGCTGCGCGGTGAGACGATCGAGGGCCACGAACTGACGTCCCACCTCGACGACGACGGCATCACCATCGAGACGGTCGACCGTTTCCGCGGCCTCGAGTCCGACGTGGTGATCCTGCTCGTCGACGAGGCCGATTCCGAAACTGCTCGGGCGCGCGCCTACGTGGGCATGAGCCGCGGCCGCGTGCTCCTCCTCATGGCCGGCCCGACGTCGGCCAAGACGGCCCTCGGCTGGGGCTGATCGCGTACTACTGGCCGAGGAAGGCGCTGGTGTAGCGGACGAGGTTGCCGATGTAGTTGGCTCGCTCGTAGGCGGCGGGGTCGGCCACGGCCGAATGGCGAACAGCGCCGCACATCTGGGCGACCGACTCGTACTCGTGCTCCTCCATCCAGTCGCAGAGCTGGCGCTCGATCGTGGCGATGTGCGCGGGCCCGTGCCGGAGGACGGCCGAGGTGGTCATCGTGACGTTGGCACCGGCCAGGATCAGCTTCGCCGCGTCCTGGCCCGAGTGGACTCCGGTCGAGCCGGCCAGCGACAGCTCGAGGTGTTCGCGCAGGATCCCGATCCACCGCAGCGGCAACCGCAGCTCCTCCGGTGAACTCAGATTCAGGCGAGGCGTCACGTCGAGGGTCTCGAGGTCGAGATCGGGCAGGTAGAAGCGGTTGAACAGCACCAGACCGGCTGCGCCCGACTCCTGCAGAGTCATCGCGAACGACGCCATCGAGGAGTAGTACGGCGACACCTTCACGGTGACCGGCACGTCGACCTCCTCGGCCAGGATCGACACGATCTCGGCATGCTCCCGCTCGATGGAGTCCCCCGGCGTCATCGGGTCGGCGGCGATGGAGTACAGGTTCAGCTCGAGGGCATCGGCTCCCGCCTCGATGAGCAGTCCTGCGTAGCGGAGCCACCCGCCCACGTTGGCGCCGTTGAGGCTGGCGATCACGGGGACGTCGACGGCGGCCTTCGCCGCCTCGATCAGTTCGAGCGTGAGTTCGGCGGTGCCGCCACCCGGCTTCATCTCGGGGAGGAACGAACTCGCCTCGCCGAAGCTGTCGTGGTGGAGCGTGAACAGGCGGTCCAGTTCGGAGGTCTCGTGTTCGATCTGCTCCTCGAACAGTGAGGGGAGGACGATCGCAGAGGCACCCGCCTCCACGAGTTGCACGATCGTCTCGACCTGGCCGGTGAGTGGACCGGCACTGGCGACGAACGGTGACTTCAGGCGAAAGCCCAGGTAGTCGGTGGTGAGATCAGTCATCGTCGCTCCTCTCGGGGTCGTCGACGGCGACGTCGTCGTCGAAGCCGCCGGGCAGGCTCGGGACCGCACGTTCCACGTCGGCCATCTGTTCGTAGAAGTGCCAGCGCTGGTCGATGCCCGACTGTGCGAGCGCCATCAACTCCTCGGACCGCTCCGGATCGGACCGTTGGAGCATGGCGTAGCGAGCCTCGCTGGCCACGAACTCCGTGAGGGGGATACTCGGTTTGGCCGAATCCAGCTGGAAGGGATGCTCGTGCTCGTCGAAGCTCGGCTTGTAGCGGTACAGCGGCCAGTAGCCCGACTTCACGGCGTCTTTCTGGTGTGCCATCGAGGTGCTCATGTCGATGCCGTGGGCGATGCAGGTCGAGTAGGCGATGATCAGCGACGGGCCGTCCCACTCGTCGGCCTCCTGGAGGGCCTTCACGGTCTGGACGTCGCTGCCACCGAGCGCCACCTGGGCGACGTACACGTTGCCGTAGCTGCGGGCGATGGCACCGAGGTCCTTCTTTCCGGTGGCCTTGCCCGCGCTGGCGAACTTGGCCACTGCGCCGAGGGGCGTCGCCTTCGACGCCTGTCCACCGGTGTTCGAGTACACCTCGGTGTCGAGTACCAGCAGGTTGACGTTGCGGCCACTCGAGAGGACGTGGTCGACGCCGCCGAAGCCGATGTCGTAGGCCCAGCCGTCGCCGCCGATGATCCAGGTGCTCGAACGCACGAGCTCGTCGGCGATGGTCTCGAGGCGACGGGCGCGCGGGTCGTCGACCTGGCCGAGCTCGCGCATCAGCTCCTTCACCCGGACCCGCTGAGCGATGATCTCGCCCTCGGTCGGGCTCTGGCCGTCGAGGATCGAGGAGGCGAGTTCGCGCCCCACGCTCGGCGCCAACTCCTCGAGGAGCCGCGTCGCCTCGGCCTGGTGGTGCTCGACGCCGAGCCGCATGCCGAGACCGAACTCGGCGTTGTCCTCGAACAGTGAGTTCGACCAGGCCGGACCGAGGCCGTCGTCGGTCTTCGACCAGGGCGTGGTCGGCAGGTTGCCGCCGTAGATCGATGAGCAGCCGGTGGCGTTGGCGGCGACGAGACGGTCCCCGAACAACTGG
>CBFCWZ010000289.1:0-4703 GCA_965601935.1 uncultured Ilumatobacteraceae bacterium | reverse complement strand
CCCTTGCCCTTGTACGGCTCGGGCTTGCGGATGCTGCGGATGTTGGCGGCGACCTGGCCGACGACTTCCTTGTCGATGCCGTTCACGATCACCTGGGTCTGCTGGGGCACCTCGAAGGTGATGCCCTCCGGGGCCGAGACGTCGACCGGGTGGCTGAAGCCCAGGTTCAGGCGCAGGGCGTTGGGGCCCTTGGCCTCGGCGCGGTAACCGACACCGTGGATCTCGAGCTCCTTCTTGAAGCCCTCGGTGACGCCGATGACCATGTTGTTGACGAGGCTGCGGGTCAGGCCGTGGAGGGCCTTCGTCGTGGTGTCGTCGTCGGGACGGTCGACCGTGACGGTCTCGCCGTCGACGCCGACGGTGATGTCACCGGGCAGCTCGCGCTCGAGCGTGCCCTTGGGGCCCTTCACCGAGATCGAACGACCGTCGACGTTGACGTCGACTCCGGACGGGATCGTGATGGGGGCGCTTCCGATGCGGGACATGTCAGATACCCCCGGTCACCAGACGTAGCAGAGGACCTCGCCGCCCACGTTGCGCTTGCGCGCTTCACGGTCGGTCATCAGTCCCTGGGAGGTGGACAGGACAGCGACCCCGAGCCCGCCGAGCACACGCGGCACGGCGTCGGCCTTGCGGTACACCCGCAGGCCAGGGGTCGAGATGCGGCGCAGACCCGAGATCGTGCGGTCACGATCAGGGCTGTACTTCATCTGGATGGTGAGGACGTCACCGACGCCCTTGGGCGACGGTGCGGTCTCGTAGCCGCCGATGTACCCCTCCTTCTGGAGGATGTCGGCGAGGGCGACCTTCTGCTTCGACGAGGGCATGAGGACCTCGTCGTGCATCGCCGTGTTCGCGTTGCGGACACGGGTGAGCATGTCGGCGATGGGATCAGTCAGCATTGTTTCTCCTCTCCCTCACCAGCTCGACTTCGTCAGGCCGGGGATCTCACCGCTGTGGGCCAGCTCACGCAGGCACACGCGGCAGAGACCGAACTTGCGGTAGACCGAGCGGGGGCGGCCACAGCGGCGACAACGGGTGTACGCGCGGACCTTGTACTTCGGCTTCTTGTTGGCTTTTTCGATGAGTGCTTTCTTGGCCATTTCAGTCGCCTCGGATCACTTGCTCTTCTTGCCGAACGCGGGACGCTTGCGGCGCTTCTTGCGGGGGGCGTTGTCGGCGTCGGCGCCCTTCTTGAAGGGGAAGCCGAATGCGTCGAGAAGGGCGTAGCCGCCCTCGTCGTCGCTCGCCGTGGTGACGATCGTGATGTCCATGCCTCGGGGGTGATCGACCTTGTCGGGGTCGATCTCGGCGAACATCGTCTGCTCGGTCAGACCGAAGGTGTAGTTGCCCTGACCGTCCCAGGAGTGGGCCGGCAGGCCGCGGAAGTCGCGGATACGGGGGATCGCGACCGAGATGAGGCGGTCGAGGAACTCCCACATGCGATCGCCGCGCAGCGTGACCTTGGCGCCGATGGCCTGGCCCTCACGCAGCTTGAAGTTGGCGATCGACTTCTTGGCCTTCGTGACGATCGGCTTCTGGCCGGAGATCACGGTGAGGTCCTGCACTGCGCCCTCGATGAGGGACGGCTGGCCGGCAGCCCGGCCGACGCCCATGTTGATCACGATCTTCTCGAGGCCCGGCACCTGCATGACGTTGTCGATTCCGAGCTCGCTCTGGAGCTTGGCCTTGACCTCGTCCTGGTACCGCGTCTTGAGACGTGGCATCTCGGTGGTGGTCGCCGTGTCGGTCATCCGATCACCTCGCCGCTCGGACGGGCGACGCGCACCTTGGTGCCGTCGTCCTGGATCTCGTAGCCGACCCGGACCTTCTGGCCCTTGTGGACGAGCATCACGTTGCTCGCGTGGATCGGCAGGTCTTTCTCGATGATCCCGCCGGGGTCGTTGGCCCGGGTGGGACGCTGGTGCTTGGACGCCGTGTTGACGCCGTTCACGATGACGGTGTCGTCCTTGGGGAAGACGAAGGCGATCTCGCCCTGCTTGCCCTTGTCCTTGCCGGTGATCACCTCGACGAGGTCACCCTTCTTGAGTTTCATCGTCAGATCACCTCCGGGGCGAGCGACACGATGCGCATGAACTTCCGGTCGCGCAGCTCACGTCCGACAGGGCCGAAGATGCGCGTGCCCCGCGGAGTCAGGTCGTCCTTGATGAGGACGGCTGCGTTCTCGTCGAAGCGGATGTAGCTCCCGTCGGGACGCCGCTTCTCCTTCTTGGTACGGACGACGACGCACTTGACGATCTCGCTCTTCTTCACGCCGGCACCAGGCATCGCGTCCTTGACCGTTGCGACGAAGACGTCGCCGATCGAGGCATACCGGCGGCGTGTGCCGCCGAGCACCTTGATGCACAGCACTTCTTTGGCGCCGCTGTTGTCGGCGACGCGGAGTCGGGATTCCTGCTGGATCATCGGGCCACCTCCCAGGTGTCCGAGGGCTCACCCGCGTGCTCCAGCACCAGCTGGATCGCCGTGATGATGGTTCGCTCGCTCACTTCGCACGCTCCAGGACGTCGGTGATCCGCCAGCGCTTGTTCTTGCTGAGCGGGCGGGTCTCCATGACACGGACCTTGTCGCCGACGTTGACGTCGTTGGTCTCGTCGTGGGCGTACAGCTTCTTCGACCGGAGGACGAACTTGTTGTACTTGGCGTGGCGCACACGGTCGACCACTTCGACCACGGCGGTCTTGTCCATCTTGTCGGAGACCACGAGCCCCTCGCGCACCTTCCTCGCCCGCCGAGCGGGCTCGTCAGCGTCACTGCCGGGCGCGGCGTCCGCAGCGCTGTCACCGCGCGCCTCGTCCGCCTCGTCGCTGGCGCTTCCCTCGGCGGCTGCGGCGTCGTCTGGCTCAATGGTGTCGGTTGTTGTTTCGTCGGTCATCTCGTTCACCGTCACTGTCCGGCCTCGGCCGCGGCGATCTCGCGCTCGCGGATGAGGGTGTTGATACGGGCGATCTGCTTCTTCACCTTGCCGATCTCGGCGGTGTTCTCGAGCTGGCCCGTGGCGTTGCGGAAGCGCAGGTTCAGCGCCTCCTGCTTGGTGGCCTGGAGCTCGTCGAGAAGTTCACCGAGGCTCAGCTCGGCCAGATCGTTCTTCTTGCCGGCCATCAGATGGCCTCCTCACGGGTGATGATCCGCGCCTTGATCGGCAGCTTCTGGATCGCCTTCGAGAGCGCCTCGCGAGCCTGATCCTCGTCGGGGAACGACAGCTCGAACAGGGTGCGACCCGGCTTGACCACGGCCACCCAGTACTCGGGGTTGCCCTTGCCGGAACCCATGCGGGTCTCGGCCGGCTTCTGCGTGACCGGCTTGTCCGGGAACACATTGATCCAGACCTTGCCTCCGCGCTTGATCGAGCGGGTCATGGCGATACGGGCGGCCTCGATCTGGCGGGCGGTGAGCCAGCCGGGCTCGAGGGCCTGGATCCCGTAGTCACCGAAGTTCAGGCCGGAGCCACCCTTGGTGTTGCCGCGGGTGCGGCCGCGGTGGTGCTTGCGGTGGGCGACCTTGCGGGGCATCAACATCGTTCGCTCCCCTTTCAGTCCTCGCCGCGGAAGTGCGGCGTCTCGTGGCCTTCACCCTGCGCCGTGCGCCGGGCAATGGCCTCTTCTTCGTCGAGCAACTTCTCGAGCTCGGGGTCGGCTTCCTTGACCAGCGGCTGCGCCTCGACCTCGGGGGCCGGAGCGGCGGGACCGGGACGGGGCGACGACACGACCTTGCGTGGGCCGGCTGCGGCGGTCTGACCGGAGGTCTCGCCGACGGCCATGGCGGCCTCACGGGCGATCTTGTCCTCGTTGACCGACTTGTACGGGGTGATGTCGCCCTTGTAGAGCCACACCTTGACGCCGACACGGCCGGAGGTGGTCTTGGCCTCGCGCATTCCGTAGTCGATGTCGGCCCGGAGAGTGTGCAGCGGGACGCGGCCCTCGCGGTACCACTCGGTGCGGCTCATCTCGGCGCCACCGAGACGGCCGGAGCACTGCACCCGGATGCCGAGGGCGCCGGCGCGCTGGGCGTTCTGCACGGCACGCTTCATGGCCCGGCGGAAGGCGATGCGGTTGACCAGCTGGTCGGCCACGCCCTGGGCGATCAGCGCAGCATCGAGTTCGGGGGACTTGATCTCGACGATGTTGAGCTGGATCTTCGGGTTGCCGGTGATCTTGGTGATCATCTGGCGCAGCTCGTCGGCCTGGGCGCCACGACGACCGATCACGATGCCCGGGCGGGCGGTGTGGACGTCGACCCGCAGCTTGTCGCGGGTGCGCTCGATCTCGATACGGCTGATGGCAGCCGACTCGAGGCGCTCCATGATCTGCTGGCGGATGGTCCAGTCCTCGGTGAGGTACTCCTTGTACTCACGCTCGCTGAACCAACGCGACTTCCAGTCGGTGGTGACACCCAGACGGAAACCGTACGGGTTGATCTTCTGACCCATTACTTGTCCTCCTCGTCGGCCTCGGTGGTGGCCTCGGCCTCGGTGGGGGCCTCTTCATCGGTGGTCTCTGCGGCAGCCTCATCGGGGTTGCCGTTGGTGAATCCGGCGGCCTCGGCCGATTCGACGGTGTCGAACCAGAGGTCGGCCTGGGTGACCCGGAAGTACCTCGAGTCGGCCTCGTGGTACTGCTGGGAGCCGGTGTTCGCCTTGATCGGGTAGCCCTCGGGGGCCTCCCCGTCGTCGGTGGCGGGCA
>CBFCWZ010000288.1:0-4706 GCA_965601935.1 uncultured Ilumatobacteraceae bacterium | reverse complement strand
ACCTGTCGCAGCTTCGTTCTCAGCGCGGCGAGGCGACCTGCAACGTGAAGCTGCAACAGGTGTCTGACACCACGTGGCCGTAGGCTTGTCGGTCTATGCGGATCGGGCAGATGTTGCGGGAAGGGAGGACCTGGTCGTTCGAGTTCTTCCCGCCGAAGACGCCGGCTGGTCACCTCACGCTCGGTCGCACGGTGGCCGAACTCGAGGCTCTGAAGCCCGACTTCGTCTCGGTCACCTACGGCGCAGGGGGGTCCGACCGTCGCCGCACCGGTGACATCGTCGGATGGATGTCGCGAGAGACGCCGTTCGAGCCGATGGCCCACCTCACCTGCCGCGGGCACACCCGCACCGACGTCGCCCACCTGCTCGTCGACTACCGCCGGATGGGGCTCGAGAACCTGCTCGTCCTCGGCGGCGATCCGCCGGCCGACGGCCGCGACGAGGCCGGCGACTACACCTACGCCATCGAGTTGCTCGAGGAAGCCGCCGAGACCGGCAGCTTCTCGCTCGGCGTCGCCGCGCACCCCGAAGTGCATCCGCGTTCGCCCGACCGTGCGAGCGATCGCCGGCATCTCGCCGCCAAGCTCCGCATCGCCGACTTCGCGCTGACCCAGTTCTTCTTCGACGCCGAGCACTGGGTGCGGCTGATGGACGAGCTGGCCGACCTCGACGTCGACAGGCCGGTCGTCCCGGGGATCATGCCGGTCACCAATCTCGGTCAGGTGCAGCGGATGGCCGAACTCAGCGGATCGGCCGTGCCCGACTGGCTCGTCGAGCGGCTGCGCGCCACCGACGACCCGGAGCAGGTCCGCCGGATCGGCGTCGAGGCCGCGGCCGAACTGTGCGTCGACCTCCTCGACGCGGGAGCGCCCGGCCTGCACCTCTACACCCTCAATCGGCCCCAATCGGCGAAAGAGATCTTGGTGCGCATCCGTTCCGAGGGATCCTGAGCGATACTGGGGCCCAATGTCGGCTGAGATCGAGGTCCCCCGAATCTCCTCGCGCCGCTCCCGATTGACCAACCTCGGCGCCGAGGGCGCCCAGATCAGCCGGGTGCCGTACCTGCCTGGCCTCGACGGAATGCGGGCCATCGCCGTGGTGATCGTCATGATCTACCACGCCAACAGCGACTGGTTGCCCGGCGGCTATCTCGGTGTCGAGATCTTCTTCGTCATCTCCGGCTACCTGATCACCCTGCTCCTCGTCGCCGAGACGGAGAAGGCCGGCAGGGTCGATCTCACGCAGTTCTGGATGCGCCGCGCCCGGCGTCTGCTGCCCGCGTTGTTCACGATGATGCTCCTGCTCACCGTGTGGACTGCGCTGTTCGAACGAGCAGCGCTCGGCAAGCTGCGTGGCGACGTACTGGCCGGCGTGTTCTACGTGTCGAACTGGTACCAGATCTGGACGGGTGCCGGGTACACCGAGGCGAACGACTTCGCCCCCCTGCGCCACCTGTGGAGCCTCGCGGTCGAGGAGCAGTACTACGTCATCTGGCCGCTCGTCATGGTCGGCCTGCTCGGTGTGGGCGCGAGGCGCGTCGCCAACCGGGCACTCTGGCTGTTCGCGGCCGCGGTCGTCGTCACGATCCTCACGGCGGTCCTCTTCTACGAGGGGCCGATCGGAACGCCCGAGATCACTCCCGACGCGTACTGGGAGATCGGTGGCCGACCCATCTCGATCATCGACTCCCTCTACCTGAGCACGATCACCCGGGCGGGTGGCCTGCTGCTCGGCGGTGCGTTCGCGCTCATCTGGAGGCCGCGTGCGGTGATGCGCGGGCCGCTGCGGGAGAAGGGGCCACAGCTCGACCTGACCGCCTTCCTCGGCCTGCTGATCCTCGCCGTGATGTCGTGGTACGTGTACCTGATCGACGATCAGGGCGGGAATCCGTTGCTGTTCCGTGGCGGCTTCTTCGTCGCCGGTCTGGCGACGCTCATGATGATCGCCGCCGTCACCCACTCGGGGGCGATCACGGGCAAGCTGCTCGCCAACCCCGTCCTGCTGTGGATCGGTACCCGCTCGTACGGCTTGTACCTGTACCACTGGCCGATCTACCAGATCATCCGTGACGTCGCCGGGAACAAGCTCACGGTCGGCGAGTTCGCGTTCGCGATGGTCCTCACCGTCATCATCACCGAGGCGTCCTACCGCTTCATCGAGGTGCCGATCCGCACGGGAGCGCTGAAGCGGATGTGGTTCGGTGACGGCGGCTACCGGTCACGCCGCCCTGGGGTGCTGGTGGGCGTCGGGGCCGTCGTGGCAGGTCTCTCCATCTTCGCCGTGTGGAGCCTCGCCACTGCCGACCTCGAACAAAACGAGGTGCAACAGTCGTTGGAGGCCGCTGAGGAGAGCACGTGCGACGTACTCGTCGACTTCGACTGCGACGGAGTTCCCGATGCGGAGGCGGTCGCTGCCGCGGAGACGGGCGCGGCGGAGGCGGACGAGACACCGTCCGACGAAGCCGAGCCGGCAGTTGAGGGATCCGAGGACGGCTCGAACGAGGGCGGCGATCCGGCGGTGGAAGGGGAGGTCGTCGCCGAGGAAGGCAACCAGCCGGGCAACGGCAACTCGGGCGACAACAACCAGCCGGACACGACGCAGGCCGGCACGGAGGTCGAGCGGCTGGCCGTGGGCGATTCGGTGATGAAGGGTGCCGCACCCGCTCTGTCCGACTACGGATTCACGGTGAGCGCCGAGGAGAGTCGGGCCTTCGTGAACGGGCTCGACTATGTCCAGGGCCTGGCCGCCCAGAACCGCCTGGGACAGACGGTCGTGATTCACCTCGGTACGAACGGAACGATCAATCAGTCCGACATGGACGCCATGATGGAAACCCTCTCCGACGTGAAGCAGGTGGTTCTGCTCACCATCGACGTACCCCGCGAGTGGACCGCACCCAACAACGAGCTGATCTTCAACACCGCGGCGGCGTACGCGAACGTCGACGTGCTCGACTGGGCGGGTCTCGTGGACTCCTGCCCGGGCAACTGCCTCTACGACGACGGCATCCACCTGCGCCCCGACGGCCAGGACTACTACGCCCAACTCGTCGCCGAAGTCACCGGCGTCGGATGAGCGGTCTGGCTCGCGTGGGCGCACGCTGACACCGATTCGGGCGCGCAGACGGCGATACTGGTCGGTCGATGTCTCTCGCACCTCCGGCCGATCCCCCGGTCGACGACACGCTCCCGACGCCTGTCGTCGACGACGCGTTGGTGAGCCGCGTCCCGTACCTGCCGGGGCTCGACGGGATGCGTGCCATCGCCGTGGTCGCGGTGATGGTCTACCACGCCAACAGCTCATGGCTGCCTGGCGGCTTCCTCGGTGTGGAGATGTTCTTCGTGATCTCGGGCTACCTGATCACGCTCCTCCTCATCGCCGAGAAGGAGCGTGACTACTCGGTCTCGTTGAAGGACTTCTGGATGCGACGGGCCCGGCGGCTCCTGCCGGCGCTCTACGTGATGATGGCCATCGTCATCACATGGACCGCCCTGTTCGAGCCGGACGCGCTCGGTCAGCTACGCGGTGACGTGCTGGCCGGGCTGTTCTACGTGTCGAACTGGTACCAGATCATCGTCGGGCTCGGATACACGGCCCTTGCCGATTTCGCTCCGCTGCGCCACCTCTGGAGCCTGGCGGTCGAGGAGCAGTTCTACCTGTTGTGGCCGCTCGTGATGCTGGTGCTCCTCCGCCGCTACGGCACCCGGCGGATCTCACTCGCCAGCCGGTGGCTGTTCGTGGCGGCCATCGTGATCACGGTCGTCGGCGCCGTCATCTTCCCGACCGGCCAGATCGGATCGCCCGAGGTCACGCCCGACGCCTATTGGTGGATCGGCGACCGCCCCATCTCGAAGCTGGACACGCTCTACCTCGGCACGATCTCGCGGGCGTCGGGCCTGCTCCTGGGGGCGGGCCTGGCGATGGTGTGGCGCCCGTACGCGGTGCGGCGTGGCCCGCTGCGCCGCAAGGGTCACCTGTTCGATCTGTTCGCCATCGTGGCCCTGATCGCCCTGGCGTGGATGAACTGGAACTACCACCTGCTCACGCCCGACGGGACGGCCGACGCCCGCCTCTTCCAGGGCGGGTTGTTCTGGACGTCGCTCGCCACGGTGGTCGTGATCGCCGCAGTGGCCCACCAGGGCGCGTTCATGAACCGTGTGCTCGGGAACAAGCTCTTCTTGTGGATCGGTACCCGCTCGTACGGCCTGTACCTGTACCACTGGCCGATCTACCAGTTCATCCGCAAGGCGGCGGGCAACAAACTCACCGTGTCCGAATTCGTGTTCGCCATGGTAGTCACCTGCATCATCACGGAGATCTCGTATCGGCTCGTCGAGACCCCGATCCGAAGAGGCCGGCTGTCGGAGATGTTCCGCCGGGCGCGTCGCAACCGGCCGCCACGGGCGCGCACCGCCGTGGTCGGAGGCGTGGCCTTCACGTCCGTCACGGCGATGCTCCTCGGCGTCACACTGTTCGCCGCCGAGGTCAAGCCAAATGAGGTGGCCGAGTCGCTCGACGACGGCGAGGAGTTCACCACCGACCTCGACGACCTCGCCGCCGTCAACGCCGCCGCCGCCTCGACCCTGCCTCCTGTCGTCACGGTGCCCGTCACGACCGTGCCGCTCACCACCGCCTCGCCCACCACCGCCTCGCCCACCACCGCCCCGCCCACCACCGCCCCGCCCACGACCACCCCACCCACCACC
>CBFCWZ010000287.1:0-4711 GCA_965601935.1 uncultured Ilumatobacteraceae bacterium | reverse complement strand
GTCGGCAGGTTGCCGCCGTAGATCGATGAGCAGCCGGTGGCGTTGGCCGCGACGAGACGGTCCCCGAACAACTGGGTCAACAACTTGAGGTACGGCGTCTCGCCGCAACCTGAGCAGGCACCGGAGAACTCGAACAGCGGCTGCAGGAGCTGGGAGTTCTTCACGTTGTTGTGCGTGATCGAGGTGCGGTCGAGTTCGGGGATTCCGAGGAAGTAGTCGAAGCGCTCCCGTTCGACCTCCTCGTGCTCCTCCACCGGACGCATGTTGATCGACTTGCGCTTCACCTCGGTCTTGTCCTTGGCAGGGCACACCTGGACGCAGATACCGCACCCGGTGCAGTCGTCGGGCGCCACCTGGACGGTGAGCTGGTGCTCCTTGATCTCCCGCGAACGGAATCGCTTCGTCAAGAAGTTGTCGGGAGCGTCGGAGATCACGTCGGGTGTGTACGCCTTCAACCGGATCGCCGCGTGGGGGCAGACCACGGCGCACTTGCCACAGTCGATGCAGAGGTCGGGCTCCCAGATCGGGATCTCCTCGGCCAGCGAGCGCTTCTCGATCGCGGTGGTCCCGGTCGGGAACGTGCCGCCCCGCGGCATGGCCGAGACGGGGAGCAGGTCGCCCTGGCCCGCGATGAGCGTCGTGGTGATCCGATCGATGAATTCCGCCTCGGTCGCTGCAGCGACCGACTCGAGCACCTTGACCGGCGCCATCTCGACCTGTTCCGACGGCACCTCGACCTCGACGAGACCGTCGAGGGCCGCGTCGACCGCAGCGTGGTTCTTCTCGACGAGAAGGCGACCGCGGCGGCCGTAGTTGTCGACGACCGACTTCTTGATCGCGGCGATCGCCTCGTCGGTCGACATGATGTCGGTCAACGCGAAGAAGCACGGCTGCATCACGGTGTTGATGCGGCCGGCCATCCCGACCTCGCGGCTGATGTGGGCCGCGTCGATGACGAAGAACTTGAGGCCGAGCCGTTGGATGTCGGCGCGGGTCTTCTCGGGGATGTGCTCCCAGACCTCGTCGGCCGGATACGGCGAGTTGAGCAGGAACGTCCCGCCCTCCCTCGCCGTCTCGAGAACGTCGAAGTTCTCGAGCAGCCCGAACTGGTGGCAGGCGACGAGGTCGGACTTCTCGACGAGGTAGGTGGACCGGATCTCCTCCGGCCCGAAGCGCAGGTGGGACACGGTCATCGAGCCCGACTTCTTCGAGTCGTAGACGAAGTAGCCCTGGGCGTACAGGTCGGGCACCGAACCGATGATCTTGACCGACGACTTGTTCGCCCCCACGGTGCCGTCGCTGCCGAGGGCATAGAACACCGCCGACCGGCCGGAGGTGGGGGTGTGGAACTCCTCGTCGACGTCGAGGCTCAGGCCCGTCACGTCGTCGACGATGCCCACGGTGAAGCGGGTCTTCGGGTCGGGCTGCGTCAGCTCGTCGAACACGGCCTTGGCCATCGACGGGTTGAACTCCTTCGAGCCGAGGCCGTAGCGCCCACCGAGGACCTTCACGTCGGTACGACCCGCCTCGGCGAGCGCCGTGATGACGTCTTGGAAGAGCGGCTCACCGAGCGCGCCCGGCTCCTTGGTGCGGTCGAGCACGGCCACCGACGTGACGGTGTCGGGGAGTGCGGCGAGCACGTCGGCGGTCGGGAACGGGCGGTAGAGGCGGATCGTCGCCAGACCGACCTTCTCCCCCGCCGCGTTCAACGCGGCCACGGTCTCGCCGACGGCGCCGGCGCCGGAGCCCATCATCACGACGACCCGCTCGGCATCGGGGGCGCCCTCGTAGTCGACCAGGTGGTAGCGACGGCCGGTGAGCTCGGCCAACTCGTCGAACACCTTCGCCACTGCCTCGGGGACGGCGTCGTGGTACGGGTTCGCCGCCTCGCGCGACTGGAAGAACACGTCGGGGTTCTGCGCCGTGCCGCGGACGACCGGGGCAGTGGGCCGCAAGCGGTTCAGCTTGTGGGCGGCGATGTCCTCTTCGCGCACCAATGCGTGGACGATCTCGTCGGGCAGGATCTGGATCTTGTTGACCTCGTGGGAGGTGCGGAAGCCGTCGAAGAAGTGGAGGAACGGGATGCTCGACCGGAGTGTCGCGGCGTGCGACACCAGCGAGAAGTCGTGGGACTCCTGGACCGAGCTGGCGCACAGCATGGCGAATCCGGTGGTGCGGGCCGCCATGACGTCGCTGTGGTCGCCGAAGATCGAGAGGGCATGGGTGGCCAGGGAACGGGCAGCCACGTGAATGACCGCCGGGGTCAGCTCCCCCGCGATCTTGAACATGTTGGGCAGCATCAACAGCAGGCCCTGCGACGCCGTGAACGTGGTGCTCAGCGCCCCGGTCTGGAGAGCACCGTGGAGGGCGCCTGCGGCGCCGGCTTCGGACTGCATCTCGATCACCTCCGGAACCGAGCCCCAGAGGTTGGGTTTCCCGGCCGCCGACCAGGCGTCGGCGTATTCACCCATCGGCGATGCGGGGGTGATCGGGTAGATGGCGACCACCTCCGACACCGAGTACGCAACCTTGGCGGCCGCTTCGTTCCCATCAAGGCAGGCGGAGGACATTCCAAGATCATGCCTCTTCTGCAGAGGCCTCGCGCACGGAACAAGGTCCCCTTCTGCGCGACGCGAGCATTGCACCGTCCGACTCGCTGACCGGCGCCCCCTCTCGATCAGTCCGTCCGGGCCCGACGAATCCGCCACTCGACCCCGGTCGGGGGTCGTACACGCAGAAGCTGCCCGTCCGGACCGACGCCCGCAGGTGCGACCCCGGCGGCGGCGAGATCTCCGACCAACGGGCGATCGTGGAGCGGTTGCGCTGGGTCACCGCGGACCGTGCCCGCTCGCGGACGACAGCGGTGTCCGCGGTCTCCACGCTCACTCGGTGAGAGCCACGACGTGCGGCGTCACCGGGAAGGGCGCCCGGCGGCGGAACCGCGGGAGCTGCAGGCGACGACGGCTGGAGCGTCGGACCTGCCGGGCCTCACCCATGCGGGTCTGGACGTGGTGGAAGTCGGTGATGGGGTCGGTGTGCATGGCGTTGTCCGTTCGGTGGTGGTACGCCGTCCACACTGAGGTGTAAGGGGGTCCTCCGCATCGGGCGGATGCCTACTTCTGCTCCCTCACCGGAGTTCGGCCAGCACGTCGACACCGCCGGCGCGGTAGGCGAGCCAGTCGGGACCCATGTCCCGTTCCTGCACGCGGTCGAGCTGCCGTTGCCACTCGGCTGCCACGGAGTCCACTGCGGCGGCCCCCTCGTCCCCGACCTTCCGGCGTAGCTCCCGCAACGCGGAGGTGCGACCCTCCAGGTACTTCACGCCGTCAACCCGATCTCCACTCCTGCTCACCGCGCAGAGCGACGAGTCGCCCACTGCGCCCATCAGGTCACGGTTCGCGGCGGCCAGCAGCTCCTCGATCCGCTCGGACAGGTCGGCCACGGACGCCGATGGTACGCGGGACCAACTCCCCTTGCCCGGGCAGGGGCACCGGCGCGATGAACGAGGAGGTGGTCGGAGTCGGCACGCCGGCCGCCAGGAGGATCCCATGCCCAGCCGCGCCGCCGTCGACCGCTTCCTCGCCCTCTCCGACATCGCGCTCGTGGGAGCATCACGTGACCCGAAGGACTTCTCCCATGCGGTCGCGAGACAGTTGCGCGACGGCGGCAGGACGGTCCACCTCGTCAACCCCGCAGCCGACGAGATCGGCGGCACGCCGTGCCACCGCGACCTCGCCGATGTTCCGGACCCACTCGAGGGAGTACTGGTGATGGTTCCTCCGGATGCTGCTGCCGATGTCGCCCGAGCGGCGGTCGAACGTGGTCTCCGGTCGGTGTGGCTGCATCGCGGTGCAGGCACCGGCTCGGTCTCGGACGACGCCATCGCCGTGTGCAGGGAAGCCGGGATCGATGTGATCGACGGTGCGTGCCCCCTCATGTTCACCGAGCCCGTGGCCTGGTTCCACCGAGCTCACCACTTCTTCGTCAAACGCCGCTTCGCCGCCTGAGCCGTGCGGTGCCGTCGGAGAATCGAACCGACCGACGGGCCGCCGCGCGTTGCGGGGTTTTTTTCGTCTGTGATTGCAGCGCGAGGGCCGAGTACCTAGGGTTTTCTCCGGTCGAGCACCGTGCTCGACCGGAACGAAAGGGTTCTCATGCCGATTCTCGACCTGTTCTGGGCGATGTTGTGGTTCTTCCTCTTCTTCGTCTGGATCTGGCTGCTCATCACGATCTTCGCCGACATCTTCCGCAGCGACATGTCCGGCTGGGCGAAGGCCGGCTGGGTGATCTTCGTGATCATCGTGCCGCTCCTTGGTGTGTTGATCTACCTGATTGCTCAGGGCGGCAACATGCAGGAGCGCTCCGTCAAGCAGGCCCAGGAAGCCGATGCCGCGACAAGGGCATACATCCAGGAAGCCGCCGGTAGCGGTGGCGGGAGCTCGGCCGCCGACGAGGTGTCCAAGCTGGCCGCGCTGCGCGACGCCGGCACCATCTCCGACGAGGAGTTCGCGACCGCCAAGGCCAAGATCCTCTCCTGATCCACCCCCGTTGGGGGTGCGAACACCTCGCACCCCCAACGGTGTCAGACACCTGTTGCAGCTTTCCGTTGCAGCTTTGAGACGAGGAGTGGCCGCGTCGTGAAGAAGATCCCCCGCGATGACTGGCGCGCCGACTACATCGCCACCAACACCGTCGTCGACGCCACGGGCCT
>CBFCWZ010000286.1:0-4724 GCA_965601935.1 uncultured Ilumatobacteraceae bacterium | reverse complement strand
CGAGGAGTTCCCGCAGCTGCATCAACTCTTCTGGAACGCCACCCATCAGGCCGGCGAGGTGAAGAAGTCGATGGACCCGGCCGTGGGAGAACAACTCGTCGCCTACATCGACGAGATCGCCGACGTGTTCTGGCAGACCGAGAAGGCCAAGGGCATGGGGGTCTACCCCCCGAGTTGATCGGCCCGGGCAGGCGGCCACGTCCTTCTCGTCCCCACCGCCATGACCGCCTCCCCCACGCCCCCCGAAGAAGGTGACAGGTCGACGCGCGACCAGATCGTCGACGCCGCCCTCGACTGCTTCGCGCACGCGGGGTACGAGGGGACCTCCCTCAACGACATCGCCGCCGAAGTCGGGATCCGGCGGCCGAGCCTGCTGCACCACTTCGCGTCGAAGGAGGTTCTGTACGAGGAGGTCTTCGAACGGCTGCTGTCGGACTGGTTCGCCCGCCTCGCCGAGGCGATCGAGTCGTCGGAAACGGGCTGGGTGAAGCTCGAGGAGGTGTTGCGGGCGGGGTTCTGGCTGTTCGCCGACAACCCGAGCTACGTCACGTTGATGCGCCGCGAGGCGATCGACGGCGGATCCCATCTCGGAATCGACTTGGCGGGCGTGCTGAGGCCGATGTTCGACGAGGCCGCCGGGTTCCTCCAGCGGGAGATGGACGCCGGCTACTTCCGCAACCAGGATCCGGAACAGCTCCTCCTGACCGGCTACGGGGCGCTTCTCAGCTACTTCTCCGACGCTCCGTTCCTGGGGGGTCTGCTCGACGAGGATCCCCTCTCAGAACCCTCCCTCGAGCGCCGGATCGAACACGTTCTCGACTTCTTCCGCGCCGCGCTCGAACCCGATTGAGTTCGGGGCCCGCGCGTCCGGGGGAGACCGTCCACGACGGCCTGCGGGCGGTACGGTTGCCGTTCGATATGGCGTCAGAGCATCCCCCCACTTCGCGCACGCTGTCCGAGCAGGACTCCAAGGCACTCCTGGCCGGGTTCGGCGTGCCGATCGCCGCCGAGCGAGTGGCGGCCACGGCGTCCGAGTCGGTCTCCGCGGCCTCGGCGGTCGGCTTCCCCGCCGTCGCCAAGTTGAACGGCGAGGCCATCGCCCACAAGACCGAGCGGGGCCTCGTCCGGCTCGGGCTCGCCGACCCGGCGGCCGTCGAGACCGCGGCGCAGGAGTTGTTGGACGCGGCCCGCCCCGACGACGGTGAGGTCTCGCTCCTGATCGCCCCGATGATCAAGGGGAGTCGCGAGCTGATCGCGGGCGTCGTGCGCGATCGTCAGTTCGGCGCCTCGGTGATGCTCGGCGTGGGCGGCATCCTCGCCGAGGCCGTCGCCGACGTGGTGTTCCGCCCGGCGCCGCTCGACACGGTGACGGCACGCGAGATGATCTCCGATCTCCGGACCCAGAAGCTGCTGGCCGACTTCCGCGGTGATGCAGCGGTCGACACCGAGCAACTCGTGCAGATCCTGGTCGGGCTGGGTCGGCTCGCCGACGAGCGGCCCGACGTGGCCAGCGTCGACATCAATCCACTGATCGTGCAACCCGACGGACGACTCGTTGCCGTCGACGGTCTGGTCGAACTGGGTTCGGAGCAGCAGGATCGCCCGAGCCTCCGATCCCGCCCGAGTGACGAGCAGTTCCGGTCGTTGTTCGAGCCCAAGGGTGTGCTCGTCACCGGAGCCTCCACCCACCCCGGCAAGTTCGGGTTCGTCTCGCTCCACAATCTCCTCGCCAACGGCTATGCGGGGGGCGTCTTCGGCACCAACCTCAAGGGAGAGAACGTGCTCGGAGTCGACACGGTGGCCGACATCGAGTCACTCCCCGACGGTGCGATCGACCTCGTGTTCGTGTGCACGCCTGCGTCGGCGAACCCCGATCTGTTGCGTGCCTGTGCCGCCAAGGGCATCGGGGCGGCCTTCCTCACCTCGGCGGGATACGGCGAGGCCGGGGAGGAGGGTCGCCGGGCGCAGTCCGAACTCGTGGCACTGGCCGACGAACTCGGCATCCTGCTGGCCGGTCCGAACGGTCAGGGCGTGGTCAGTACGCCCGTCGACATGTGTGTCCAGATCGTGGCGCCCTACCCGCCGGCCGGCAGGATCGCAGTGGCCAGCCAGAGCGGCAATTTCGTCTCCTCCTTCCTGAACCACGCCCGGCGGACCGGTGTCGGGATCAGCCGCGCGGTGTCGGCCGGGAATGCCGCGGCGGTGTCGGTGGCCGACTACCTCGACTGGTACGCCGACGACGACGCCACCGCGGTCGGCCTGGCCTATCTGGAGGGCATCACCGACGGCCGCGGTCTGATGGAGCGGCTCGGCGACGCGGCCCGGCGCAAGCCTCTCGTCCTGGTGAAGGGGGGAGCCACCGAGGGGGGCGCCCAGGCGGCTGCGAGCCACACCGGTGCACTCGCGGCGGACGACAAGGTGTTCGACGGAGCCTGCCGTGCGGTGGGAATCACCAGGGCCAGGTCGATCGCCGAGGCTTTCGATGCAGCTGCGACGTTCGCCACGCAGCCGATGCCGCAGGGCCACAATGTCGTCGTGTTGACGACCGTCGGTGGCTGGGGCGTCGTCACCGCCGATGCGATCACGCGCGATCCCGAACTCGACCTCTTGGACCTGCCCGACGACCTGCTGGCTGCGATCGACGAGAAGCTTCCACCGCGGTGGAGCCGGAACAACCCGATCGACTGCGCGGGCGGGGAGACGCGCGACACGATTCCCGAGGTGATGGAGTTGACGGCCACGCACCCCGACGTGCACGCGATCGTGTATCTCGGGCTCGGAATCCAGTCGAACCAGGCCCGGATGATGAAGGCGGGCCGCTTCTACCCCGAACACGGGCTGGAACGCATCGTCGACTACCACGAGCGCCAGGACGCCCGCTTCGCGGAGGCGGCCCACGAACTCAGCCTCAGCACCGGAAAGCCGATTCTCACGGCCACCGAGTTGGCGGTGGCCGACCCCGACAATGCCGGCCCGGCGGCGGTCCGGCGCACCGGTCGGCTGTGCTACTCCAGCGGAGAGGAAGCCGTGACTGCGCTCGGACACCTGGTGCGGGCGGCGGACTTCCGCCGAGCACGAGGTCGGTGACCCCGGCGTGGCGCACACCGAGGCGACGCCTCCGCGTCGGCGACGGAGACGGAGGCGGCTCCTCCCGCTGATCGTGCTGCTCGTCGTGGCGGCGATCCCCGCGTTCGGGTTGTGGACCCTGTTCAGCTGGAGTGACGCACGGGTGGAGGAGGACGCCGAGAACTCGGTGCCCCCTCCGCCCACCACGGTCGTGGCGCCACCGCCGGCATCCGATCCGCTCCTCAACCCGTTCACGACGTACCGGAGGATGCCGACGATCATCTCACGCGACGTCAGCATCGAGGACTTCGAGGCCGCGTTGGTGCCGTTCTTCGGTCTGCTCAACGAGCGCTCGTGTGCCGCCGTGTCCGTCGACGGCATCGACGTCGGCGCGGTCGGCGCGGACCGGCTCGTGATCCCGGCGAGCAACCAGAAGCTGCTCGTGGCGGCGGTCGCGCTGGAGGTCCTGGGGCCCGACTACCGCTATCACACCGATGTCGCCGTGGGCACCGGGCCGGTCGACGGTGTCCTGGACGGCGACCTCTACCTGATCGGAGGGGGTGACCCCCTGTTGAGTTCGGACTGGTATCCGACATCGAACCTCGACGTGTTCGCCGTCATCAACCCGACCAGCTTCGACGAGCTCGCCGACCAGGTCGTGGCGGCGGGGATCACGCGGATCGAGGGCGATGTGATCGGTGACGGGACCCGCTACGACGACGAGTACTACGCCCCCGGCTGGGGTCTCGGGGAGGCGGGCCTGGAGGCCGGCCCGTACGACGCATTGATGGCCAACGACTCGCGGGTGTTCGACGACGACCTGCGCGCCGGTGACCCGGTTCGGGCTGCTGCCCGGGAGTTCATCATCCTCCTCGAACAGCGGGGTGTCGAGGTGGCAGGAGAGCCGGTGAACGGGCAGGCACCTGCCAACACCGAAAGGATCGGACGTGTGCGATCGGCGCCGATGACCGCGGTCGTCGAGGAGATGCTGCAGACGAGCGACAACAACACCGCAGAGCTGCTCGTGAAGGAGATCGGGTACGCGGATCCTGAACCCGGGACACGGCCGGCCGGGCTGAGGGTGATGCGACAGACACTCGGGCAGTGGGGCGTGGATGTCGACGGCCTGGTGCTGACCGACGGGTCGGGCCTCAGCGAGGACAATCTGCTCACCTGTCGCGCCGTGCTCGACGTTCTGCAACTCCACGACGTCGACGGACCGATCGGGTCCGTTCTTCCGGTGCTCGGCGAGAGCGGGACCTTGCGCAGCGTCGTGCTCACCGACGAGGTGCTGGCCGGGCGGTTGCGGGGCAAGACCGGTACACAGGACAACCCGCCGTTCAACGAGGATCCGCCTGCCGTCAAGGCGTTGTCGGGGTATCTCCCGATCGACGGTGGTGGGGCGATCGAGTACTCGCTGATCCTGAATGGTCCCACCATCTCCGACCAGAGCGAGTACCGCCCGATCTGGCACGCGTTCGCCGAGGCGCTCGCGACCTACCCGTCGGGGCCGTCTCCAGCCGAGATCGGGTTGCTCCCATGACGGCTCCGGTCGTCGTGCTCCTGAGCTGCCACCACCCGTCGGGGCAGAGCCGGTAGACAGATCCCATGGGCATGCGCGTCGACGTCGTTGCGGCACCGGTGCGCGACCCGCGCGG
>CBFCWZ010000285.1:0-4775 GCA_965601935.1 uncultured Ilumatobacteraceae bacterium | reverse complement strand
GTTCGCCGAGCGCAACACGATCACATGGACGGCGTCGTCCGAGGCGAGCCGCTCGAACTCGTCGGCGAGGCCGAGGAACAACTCGACCGAGAACAGGTTGATCGGCGGGTTGTCGATGAGGACGGTTGCCACGCCGCGGCCGTCGACCGCAGTGGTGAACCCGCTCACGCCATCGCGGCCTTGACAGCGGCCCGTGTCGCGGCCTGTTCGTCGGGGTTCGCCGGGTCGGCGAACTCGACTGCCGCGAAGTCGGTGACCCCGATGTCGGCCAGCGCCCCGATCCGCTCGGTCACCTCGGTCTCCGACCCGGTGATGGCGATCCCCTCGGGCCCGTCGACGCCCTCTCGATCGAGCATCGCCCGGTAGCTGGGCAGCGAGCCGTACATCGCGAACACCTGCGCCGCTCGTTCACGAGCCCCCTCGGTGTCCGCGGTGACACACACCGGGAGCGCCGCGATCACCCGCGGAGCGGGCCGATCGGCGGCGTCGGCAGCCGCGTTGATCGTCGGCACGATGTGCTCCGACAACGTCTTCGGCCCCGTACACCACGTGAGCGTGCCGTCGGCCAGCTCGGCGGTGACCTCGAGCATCTGCGGGCCGAGAGCCGCCACGACGATCCCGCACGGTGACGACCCCGGAACGTTCAGGGCGGCCTGGGTGGAGAACGCCTCACCTTTGAACCCGACCGGCTCACCGCGCGTCAGCGGCCCCAGGATCGACAGATACTCGCGCATGTGCCGCACGGGCTTGTCGAAGCTCATTCCGAGCATGTTCTCGATGACGACCTTGTGGCTCAGCCCGATGCCGAGCGTGAACCGTCCACCGCTCGCGGCGTTCACCGTGAGCGACTGGGCGGCGAGCATCATCGGGTGCCGCGGGTACGTCGGCACGACGGACGTGCCCAGCTCGATGCGCGGCACCTCGCGGCCCACGATCGCGAGCGCGGTCAACGCATCATGGCCGAAGATCTGGGGTGCCCAGTAGCTGGCAAAGCCGTCGGCCTCGGCCTGGCGGGCCTCCTCCACGATGTCGTCGATGGTGCCGTCGTTCGTGGTTCCCCCGAAGTATCCGATCCTCATGCGCGGCAACGTACTGCACGGCAGCGGATGCGGCAGACCTGGACCGGAGGAGCCAGGTCAGGCCATTTCGACGAGTTCGAGCCATTCCTCGCTGAAGTAGTCGAGGTCCCCGTCGGGCATCAACAACACCTTGGTGGGTTCGAGTTGGCGCACGAATTCGGTGTCGTGGCTGACGAAGATGATCGACCCGGGCCACTCGATGAGCGCGTTCGCGACCGCCTCGCGCGAGGGCGGGTCGAGGTTGTTGGTCGGCTCGTCGAGCAGCAGGAGGTTGTTCTTGCCGACCATCAGCATGGCGAGAGCGAGCTTGGTCTTCTCCCCACCCGACAACGTGCCCGACTCCTGGAACACCTTGTCGCCGCTGAGGCCGAACATCCCGAGCAGGCCGCGCAGCTGTGTCTCGGTGAGCTGGATGCCGGCCGGCACCGACTCACGGATGTTCGTGAGCAGCGTCTGGTCCACCGCGAGGTTGTCGTGCTCCTGCGCGTAGTAGCCGGCGGTGACCCGGTAGCCGAACTCGAACTGGCCGAGGTCGGCCTCGGACTCTCCTGCGAGGATCCGCAGCAGGCTGGTCTTGCCCGCCCCGTTCAGGCCGAGTACGAGGAGACGCTCCCCGCGGCCGAGGTCGAGCCCGATGTCCTCGAACACCGGAGGGCCGCCGTACGCCTTGCACAGGCCGGTCCCGACGATGACCGTTTCGCCGCACGGCGGCGGGTCGGGAAAGCGGACGTTGATCGTCGTGCCGGAACGGGGTGCGTACACCCGCTCGGCCTCGACTCGGGCGATCCGCTTCTCCATGTTGTGGGCCATCGCCGCCTTCGTCGCCTTGGCACCGAAGCGGTCGACGACCGCCTGCATGCGGGCGATCTCCTTCTCCTGCTGCATCGCCTTCTTGGCACGCCGGATCTCGTCTTCGGCCCGGGCCCTGCGGTACTGGGAGTAGGTGCCCCGGTACTCGATCAGATCGCCGACGGCCTCCTCGCCCGCACGATCGAGGTGCAGGACGCGGGTGATCGCCTCGTCGAGCAACTCGAGGTCGTGGCTGATCACCAGCAGGGCGCCCTTGTACTGGCGCAGAAACCCCATCAACCATGCCTTGGCGTCGACGTCGAGGTGGTTGGTGGGCTCGTCGAGGCAGAGCACGTCGCTGCCGGCGAAGAGGATCCGCGCCAGCTCGATCCGGCGACGTTCACCGCCCGACAACACACCGAGCGGCAGGTCGAGCCGGTCCTGCGGGATCCCGAGACCGGCGGCCATCGCCCGTGCCTCGCTCTCGGCTGCGTATCCGCCCGTGGTGCGGAACCGCTCTTCGGCGCGCGTGTATCGGCCGACGTTGCGGTCGTCGGGGTTCTCGTCCATCGCGATGCGCAGCTTCTCGATGCGCACCAGTTCCTCGTCGATGCCTCGGCCCGACAGCACGTGGGTCACACACGTCCGGCCGTCCAGTGCCGTGTCGATCTTGGGATCCTGGGGCAGATACCAGAATCCACCCTTGCAGACGATGCTCCCGGCGGCCGGTTCGGAGGCTCCACCCAACACCTTGAAGAGGCTGGTCTTGCCCGCACCGTTGCGACCGACGATGCCGACCTTGTCACGGGGCATCACGGTGAAGCTGGCACGGTCGACGAGCAGCCGACCACCCACTTCCACCGAGATCGCATTCGCCTGGAGCACCGGACCAGGCTACGGCCGCTCCGAGACGACACGACCACGAGTCCGGACGCTCAGGGTTCGTCGGCGGGCGGCGGCGGATCGGATGGTGGCGGTTCGGGCGGCGGCGGATCGGGCGGCGGCGGATCGGGCGGCGGCGGATCGGGCGGCGGCGGTTCGGGCGGCGGCGGATCGGTCACCACCACAGGTGGGTCGGTCACCACCACAGGTGGGTCGGTCACCACCACCGGCGGATCGGTCACCACGGGCGCGGTGGTCGTCGCCGGCGTGTAGGTACCGCCACCGGAGGAACCGCCCGACGAACCGCTGGACCACCCGCCCGACGAACCGCCGGAGGAGTCACCCGACGAACTCCCCGAGAAGGGCCGGGAGGGCGTGACGGGGAGCACCGTGTCGCCGATGCCCGAGTCGTCGGTGAAGTAGCCGTCGAGGCACTCGCCGTCGTGACGGGTGACCGGACCGATCGCCGACGCCGTCGAGTCGACGAGCACTTGGACGCCCTGCGTGCCCGGATGGAGTCCGTCTCCGGACAGCACGCCGGGAACCTCGGAGATCGACGCCCAGTCGACCAGGGTGACGTTCTCGTACTCCCCTGCGAGTCGACGGACGACCTCGTTCACCTCGGCCCACTCGGGTTTGTACTCGGTGACCGTGTAGAGAACCGTGGGCCGCGGTGCCAGGCGGTCGAGGATCTCGGTGAGCGCCTCCTCGTACTCGACCTCGTCGCCCCGGTAGTTGCTTCCCAGGTGGACGACGGCGGCATCCCAGTCGTCGTCGGTGTCGATCACCGGATCGAGGCGCTCGTCGAGCACGTCGAGCCCGAACTCGACGAACCGACTGGGTTCGGCCTCCACCGCCACGGCCCAACCCAGCGGAACGAGGGCGGCACACATCGAGCCGCCGTATCGCACCGACGTGGAGGCCATGATCGAATCGCCGATGACGAGGATGCGGTTGCCCGAGATCTGCTCGCTGACCCGCTCGGAGACGTTGTCGGCCTCCTCGCCGTCCGGCTCGTCGGATTCGGGGACGGCCGGCGGGCGGGTGACGAGAACGAGGGGCTCGCGGTTGGGCGGGACGGTGTCGGGAAGCTGACCGACACCGCCGAGCGTGGGAGCGGGTGTCGGAGCCGGTGTCGGCGGTGCCGCATCGTCCTCCGGAGTACCGCACGCGACGACGAGCGTCAGCGCGAGGAGTGCGGCGATCCGGGACATCGCACCATTGAAGCGGGAGGAGCGGCCATGTTCACGTCACCATGGCTCAATTCTTCGTCCTCCCGGCGGATGAGGGCTGCGGTGGTCATCGAGCCGTCCAACCACCATCCACGATGACGCTCTGGCCGGTCATGAAGGAACTCGCGCCACTCGCGAGGAGCAGGAGAGCGCCGTCGAGTTCCTCGGGCTGGCCCATCCTCGGAATCGGGGTGTTCGCCGTCACGTACCGCTGGCTGCCTTCGTCGGTGTCCATTCCCTCGGTCATCTCGCTGACGAACCAACCGGGACACAACGCGTTCACCCGTACGCCCTTGCGCGCCCACTGGAGGGCCAGTTCGCGGGTGAGGTTGACGACGGCACCCTTGCTGGCGGCGTAGTGGGCCTGTTTCACGGGCGTCCCGCCCACGTGTCCGAGCATCGACGCGACGTTCACGACGTTCCCGCCGCCCGACGCGATCATGCCCGGCCCGACGAGCTTGCAGAGGTGCCACGCCGCCGTCGTGTTCACCTCCATCACCAGCCGGAAGTAGTCGAGCGTCTCGTCCTCGATCGGGGTGGGATCGGTGATGCCGGCGTTGTTGACCAGCACGTCGACGTGGCCGAACCTCTCCTCGGCGGCTGCGACGAGATCCTCCCGAGCCTGGGCGTCGGCGAGGTCGACCTGGACCGGAAGCATCCGCTCGTGCTCGGCAGCGAGTTCCTCCAGGCGCTCCAGCCGCCGCGCCGCGACCACCACGTTGGCGCCCACGGCATGGAGGACGCGGGCGAACCGATGACCGAGCCCCGACGACGCACCCGTGACGAGCGCCGT
>CBFCWZ010000284.1:0-4777 GCA_965601935.1 uncultured Ilumatobacteraceae bacterium | reverse complement strand
AAACCGGCCTCTGCGCTCCGGAGAACGGTGGCCGATCTCAGTACGATCCGGGCGTGTCCGAACGACCCTCGATCATCGACTCGCCGGGGCTCCGGGACCACTGGTACGTGGTCGCCGACGCGGCGGAACTGGGCGACTCGCCGCTGCCGGTGACGTTGCTCGGCGACCGGTTCGTCGTCTGGCGGGCCGACGGTGAGGTGCGCGCCGCCGCCGACCGCTGCCCGCACCGCGAGGCGCCGCTGAGCGAGGGGTTCATGCACGACGGGTCCCTCACCTGCGCCTATCACGGCTGGGCCTTCGCCGGCGACGGGACCTGCCGTGCGATCCCCGCCTCGGGGCTGGACGCGACGATCCCCACTGCGGCGTGCCTGCGGATGCTTCCCGTGCGGGAACTCTACGGACTGGTCTGGCTGTCGCCGGGCGAGGCGGCGGGGGAACCGCCGGCCATCCCCCAGGACGGCGACATCGACTACCGCCGGATCAACACCGGCATCGAGGTGTGGCACACCTCGGTCACCCGGATGGTCGACAACTTCTGCGACATCGCTCACTTCCCCTACGTCCACGCTGCGACGATCGGCGGCGACGTGGCCCGGGAGGTCGATCCGTATTCGGTCGAGGAACTCGACGACGACTTCACCGGGTTCCGCTACACCGTCGACGTGGACGGGGCGGCGGGGGAGCGGGTCCGTCAGGAGATGACCACCGGGTTCGCCCTCCCGTTCACGGTGCGCTCCACGACCCACTACGCGTCGGGTCCCGACGAGGGTTCGGACCGGATCCTCCTGCTCTGCTCCTCCCCGATCGACGCGGAGCGGACCCTGTTCACCTTCGTTCTGTGGCGCTCCGACAGCAGCGCGGTGTCCGACGACGAACAGGTCGCCTTCGACCGGGCGATCGGCGCCGAGGACCGGGCGATGCTCGAGCTGGTACCGGGTGAGCTCTCCCTCGATCCGGCCTCGACGGTGAGCGGACGGGCCGACCGACTCTCGGTCGAATGGCGGAGGAGACTCGCCGACAGCGTCGCAATGGGCTGACCACGGCGGGCGGAGCGGTCGTTACCTCTGATCATGCAGCGGGCAGCGTGACCCGGAACCGCGACCCGCGGTCCGCCCCGGCGGACTCTGCGATCACGTCGCCGCCCTGGGCCCGGGCCAGACTGCGAGCGATGGTCAGGCCGAGCCCGCGGCCGGCCCGCCGTCCGCTCGGCACCGCCGGTTCGGGACCGCGGTAGAAGCGCTCGAAGATCCGTTCCCGTGCGCCGGGATCGAACCCCGACCCGGTGTCGGCGACTTCGACCCAGGCCAACGTCGCGTCACGGCCACCCCGCAGCGTCACCGAACCACCCGGCGGTGTATGGGCCAGTGCGTTGCCCAGCAGATTGGTGACGATCTGGGTGACGCGGTCGTGGTCGCCGCGTGCCAGGAGTTCGGCGTCGACGGTCGGGTCGACGATCAGGACGACTCCATCGTGTTCGAACTGTGGGCGCAGCCGCTCGGCGGCCCCGACGGCGACCCGGGCGAGGTCGAGTTGCGCGAGGTCGACGGCCAGGACCCCCTCGTCGGCGCGCGAGAGCATCGTGAGATCGTCGACCAGGCGCTGCAGCCGGGCCGCCTCGTCGGCAACGGTGAGGTACACCTCCTCGGTCGGCTCGATCACGCCGTCGAGGAGCCCCTCCATCTGGCCCCGGATGACCGTGATGGGAGTGCGCAGCTCGTGGGTGACCTCGCCCAACAGGTGGGTGCGGCGCCGTTCGGTGGTGGCCAGGTGATCGCCGAGCTCGTTCACGTCGTGGGCCAGGGAGGCCAGTTCCAACTCGGTCGGTGCGGGCACCTGCACCTCGTAGTCGCCGGCGGCCATCCTGCGGGTCGCCTCGCGCACCTCGTCGAGTGGGCGCAGCAGGCGGCGGCCGACGAACCAAGCCACCAGTGCGGCGGCGACCAGTGCGGCGCCTGCGCCGGTGAGGAGGGCGGGCACGAGTGACTCGTCCAGCGCGGTCTCCAGTTCGGCCTGGCTGATGCGGTCCTGACGCCGCTGCCCGCGCCCCAGCCCGAAGCCGCCGATCTGGTTGTCGTAGACCGAGCGGGTGACCACTGTGCCCACGGCGAACATCGTGAGCGCGCCGGCGAGGATGACCACCACGTAGGAGAGGAACAGCCGGGTGCTGAGCCGGCGCGGCCAGATGCTCACGACGCCTCCGCCACGAACTTGTAGCCGACCCCACGCACGGTTCCGATGAAGCGCGGGTCGTCGGCCGGGTCGCCGAGCGACTTGCGCAGGTTGCGGATGTGCACGTCGACGAGCCGTTCGTCACCGTAGAAGTCCCAGCCCCAGACCCGCTCGATCAGCTGCCGCCGGCTGAACACCCGGCGAGGTGACCCTGCGAGGGCGGCGAGAAGCTGGAACTCGAGGTGGGTCAGCTCGATCGGCTCCCCGTCGACGTGCACCTCGTGGCGGTCCGCATCGATCTCGAGGCCGGCGAAGCGTATCCGGTCGTCGGAAGTGGTGTCCGGCTCGCGCCCCCGGCGCAGCACGGCGCGCACACGAGCGACCAGCTCGCGCGGGCTGAAGGGCTTGGTGACATAGTCATCCGCCCCCAGCTCGAGGCCGATCAGCTTGTCCGCCTCCTCTGCGCGGGCGGTGAGCAGGATCACGTACGCCGCCGAGTCGCGGCGGATCTCGCGCAGCACGTCGTAGCCGTCGATGCCGGGCAGCCGGAGGTCGAGCACCACCAGCTGGGGCTCGTTGCGGCGGAAGCAGTCGAGAGCGCCCTCGCCGTCGGCGGCTTCGTCCACGGTGAAGCCCTCGTTGCGCAGGTAGGTCCCGACGAGATCGCGGATCCCGGCCTCGTCGTCGACCACGAGAATGCGCTCACGTCCCACGGCGGTCATCGTAGGAGTGGCGCGACCCTCGACGACGCTCCCGTCATCCGGCCACGATCGCGGCGTAGTCGGCAGGATCGAGCAGTGTCGGCCGGTAGCTGATGTCGCGGGCGTCGAGCTGGGACACGAAGGCCCGGAGGTGGTTCTGCGAGCCCTGTTCCAGTTCGTCGTAGGTCGTCTGGATCGCCTCGATGTCGGTGGCACGGGCGCGGAGGTCGACGATGTCGGTCTCTTCGATGAGCGCCCCGACCTCCAGTGCGGCCACGAGCGAGGTACGGCCGTCGACGACGAGCTGGTCGTAGAAGTCCTGGATCTCGGGGATCGTGAAGCTGCCGGCGGGCTGGTCGGCCATCGGGTCGTCGATGCCGAACTCGGTGAGGAGCCCCACCACGCGGTCGATGTGGCGCTGCTCCGCCTGGGCGATGTTGCGGAAGATGCGCAGGCCCCATTCCTCGCCGAGCACCGTGTAGACGTCGTGGGCGAGTTGCTCCTCCTCCCGCATCCAGAGCAGCCCGGCGACGTCGGTGTCGGCGAGCTCGGTCTGTGGCTCCGCCGCCTGGTCGTCGGACGCCTCAGCGGTCATGGGGGTCTCCGCCGAGACGGTCGTGTCGGTGGGCTCGGCGGTCGTCTCGGCGGAGGTGGCGCTGTCGGAGGTGGCGGTGCCGTCTGCATCGTCGGCACAGCCGGCCGCACCGAACAGGAGTGCGGCGGCGGCCAGCAGTACCGATCGTGTGCGGTGGGCTCGCCGTGTCGGTCCGGGGTTCATCGTGGGCTCACCGGTTGCCGCGCCCCGGGCCGTCTCCATAGCGGAACTGCAGCTGCGCGCCGTCGACCGTGGAATCGGCCGGTGTGTCAGTGGACGGCTCGGTCTCGGTGTTCTCGTCGAGCCGGTTCTGCTCGCGCTGGTGGACCTGGGGGCCGTCCCCGGTCCCTTCCTCGAGACGGTTCTGCTCGCGCGCCCGGTTCATCGGTCCCTCGCAGCCCTCTTGGTGGAGCTGGCGGCGCTGCTGGGCCTGGGGGCCGGTGCCGTCGCACTGGCATTCCCGCTCCTCGGCTTCTTGTCCGGCCGGGGTCGCATCGTCGGCCTGACGCTGCGCCCGGTCGCGGACCTGGTCCGGTTCGTTCGTCGTCGGTACGGGTTCGGTGGGCTGGCCCGAGTCGTCCTGGGCGACGGCCACGCCGAAGGGGACGGCGAACGCGCCGATTGCGGCCAATGTCAGCAATGTCTTCTTCATGGCTCCTCCTCTGTGCGGTGTTCCTTGCACCATTCATGGAGTCACCGCCGTGTGGAGCCTCGACGGCGGTGTCCGTGAAGATCCGATGAAGTCACCCGGGGGTTGCGGTACCCCCGAGGGTGTGCCGCCGGGCACGGAGTTGATGGTCCGTTGATGTTGCCGATGACTGGCCGTCAAGTTCGGGGCTCACGATGGCCCCGACCGGTGGGCACGGCAGGCGAGAGGAGGGTGAATCCGCCCCCGGTTCTGTCATCGGCGCACGCGGGAACTCCTCGAGCGAGGGCGGGCGCACCACACGACACTGCGAATGAGGTGCAGGTAAATGAGAGTACGAAGAAAGGCAGCTGCATTGCTCGGTGCAGCGCTCCTTGTCGGGTCGTTCGCGGCAGTCGCCACGGCCGACGACGGGTACAGGGTGTCCAAGAGCATGTCCCACGACGGGTCACTGAAAGGGAACACGGTCCCCGAGAACGAGCACGCGTTCATCAAGTCGATGAGCTTCTACGTGCCGATGCAGGCAGCCGACGGCTCGACGGTGTTCGAGGAGGACAAGGATCCGACCCAGTACTCCAACGTCGACGGGACCACAGACGGGATCACCGATTCGGTTCGGGAGAATGCCAAGCCGCTCGTCGGTGTCTACATCAACGGCGAGGTCGA
>CBFCWZ010000283.1:0-4807 GCA_965601935.1 uncultured Ilumatobacteraceae bacterium | reverse complement strand
CCTTGACCAGCTCGGCGCCGATCTTCTCGTAGGGGTCGGCCAGCTCGATCTCCTTGGCGATCGACACGCCGTCGTTGGTGATGGTGGGTGCACCCCACTTCTTGTCGAGCACGACGTTGCGGCCCTTGGGCCCGAGCGTGACGCGCACCGCGTCAGCCAACTGGTTCATGCCCGATTCGAGGGCCCGGCGGGCCTCGTCGTCGAATGCGATCAACTTCGCCATCGTGTATGTCCTCCGTGGGCGGTCGGTTCCGAAAAACGGTCGGTTGGCACTCTAAAGGGTTGAGTGCCAACAGCGCAACGCGTCGCCGGTCTGCGCAAGGGTCAGCCGCCGGCGACGGCGGGGATGATCGACACGGTGAGGCCGTCGCCGACCTCGGTGTCGAGCCCCTCGAGGTATCGCACGTCGTCGTCGTCGACGAACACGTTCACGAACTTGCGCAGGGCACCATCCTCGTCGAGGAGTCGATCGCCCATACCGGGGTGGGCGGTGTCGAGTGCTCCGATGACCTCGGACAACTTCCCAGCGTCGACGGGTACCTGCTTCTCCCCACCGGTGAGGGGGCGCATGGTGGTCGGGATACGAACGGTCACGGCCATGCCGAAACCTTACCGAGGCACTCAGCTTTTCAACCACTACCGGTCGTGATTCGACTGCACCGGGGATGGGAAGCTGAGGAGATGCAGATTCGGCGGGTGCTGGCGGCTCCCGACAAGTTCAAGGGCACGGCGACGGCCGAGGAGGCGGCGCGGGCGATCGGCCACGCCTGTTGGGAGCGCGGGATCGAGTGTGTCGAGGTTCCGCTCGCCGACGGAGGCGACGGCCTCCTCGACGCGCTCGGGGGCGCCAACCGCACGTCCACGGTGACCGGGCCTCTCGGCGACACGGTGCATGCCGATTGGAGGTTGAGTCGGGGAACGGCTGTCATCGAGATGGCCCGTGCCAGTGGTCTCGTGCTGGTCGGAGGGGCGGACCGCAACGACCCGATCGCCGCGTCGACCACCGGAACCGGTGAGCTCATCGATCATGCCCTCGACGCCGGGGCCTCACGCATCATTGTCGGCCTGGGCGGATCGGCCACGACCGACGGTGGCTTCGGCGCGATCCGGGCGATCACCGCGGTCGCCCGGCTCAAACAGGTCGAGCTGCTGGTGGCGTGCGATGTCACGACTCGCTTCCTCGACGCGGCCCGTGTGTTCGGCCCGCAGAAGGGTGCCTCGCCGGCCCAGGTGGAGCTGCTCGCTCGCCGGCTCGAGCGACTGAGCCAGATGTTCGACGAGGAGTTCGGTGTGGACGTGAGCGACGTCCCGGGTGGTGGCGCCGCCGGAGGGCTCGGCGGTGCGCTCGCGGCGTTGGGGGGCCGCCTGATCCCTGGATTCGAGCTCGTGGCCGACGAGCGAAACCTCTTCGACGAACTGCCGGCTTCCGACCTCATCATCACGGGCGAGGGCGCGCTCGATGCAACCAGCTTCGAAGGGAAGGTCGTCGGCGGCGTGACCGAACTCGGTGCCGAAGAGTCAATCCCCGTGGCCGCGATCGTGGGCGCACCGGTCGACGACGGCGCTCTGGCCGATCATCCCGACGTCGTGGTCGTGTCGCTCACCGAGCTGTTCGGGGCAGAGCGGGCCCAGCGCGCACCGACCCGGTGCATCGAGGACGCGACTGGCCGGCTGCTGGACCGTTTCGGAGACGGCTGACTACTCCTCGGCCGGCGCGGTGGTGGTGGTGGTGGTGGTGGTGGCGCCGTCCGACCCGCTCGGCTCGGGCGCCGCTCCGGTCTCTTCCGGCCGGAGCTCGTCGATGGTCTTGTCAGCCTCGTCGATGCCCAGCAGGACGAGCACGCCGGCTCCACCCAGATCGCCGCCATCGACCGGTGGCGGCGACTCCAGCGTGGCCGTGTCCACCTCGCCGAGCAGGTAGGCAACGGACTCGGCCACCGCTTGCGCGGACGCGATGCTGGCGTCGTACTGGACGACGGTCCGTTGCTGGTCGTTGGCGTCGGCGTTCGTGGGGTCACCCATCGTGAACCCCTCCGCCTCGAGCTCGGAGGACATCCGCCCCGCAGAACCACTGATGCCGTTGGCGTTGGCCACGACGACGGTCGCACCCTCCGTGACGATCGCGAACGTGGTGGTCGGCGCCGGCTCGGTGGTGGTGGAACCCCCGGCCTCCTCCTCGCCGTCGCCCTCGTCCACTGCGGTGGTGTCGGGAGAATCAGCGGGCTCGGTGATCGAACCAGTCGCCGAATCTGAACCACCGTCGTCGGTGAGGTTCCGAAGGATCAGAAATCCGGCAACGACCGCGATCACGGCCAAGACGATGCTGAGTGTGGACCCGACCGGCGAGTTCCCCGAACCCCGCCGTGGTGAGCGGCCGCCGTCTGATCCGCCTGCGGATTCTTCGTTCGTCATGCGTGTTGTCCCTCTCCGGTACGGCTCCCGTCGAGCCGGGCCTGACGGGCTCGAACACGCAGCCGCTTCAGACGACGCACCACGAGTGGGTCGTGGTCCATCGCGGCCGGGTCCTCGAGAACCGCTGTCAGCTCCGCATGATAATCCTCCGACGAGCACTGAAAGCGCGCCCGGATCTCCTGGTCACGCGGCTGTTCCGCGTTCCACCAGGAGCGCTCGAAATCCAGCATTGCGGCCTGACGTTCGCTGAGCATCGGGCCCAGGTTGGCAGGTCGGGCACCCGATCGGCCAGCACCCCCCGGCAATTCGATCGCCGGCCAGGGACCTGACGGCCGGTGTCAGACCCGTTTGGCGACCGCCAACATGATTGCGGGGTTGGTCAACCGGGTGACACCGTCGACGCCGGCCTGCTCGGCGACCGCTCCGTCGAACCGGCTGCGCAGCCCGCCCCGGGCCTGTTCCGACAGGTCTCCGAGCCCGATGAAACGGTCGAAGGTGGCGAGAAGCGCGGCCCCGTCGGTCATCGGCCACGGGAGGCCGACGTCTCGCGCGGTCGGCTGGAGGAACCCGGTGGCGGCGGGCAACTGCTCGTGGTCCGCGGGCTCTTCACCGATCGGTCGACCAGGCGGGGTGAACGCGTCGAGGTCGACGAACTCACCCAAAATCCCGAAAGCGAGCCCGAATGGTCCCGCGCAAGGTTCTGCGGATCCCTCCGGACCTACGGTGCCACGAAATCGTGAACCGCATCCTCGAGTTGACGACGGAACTCACCGATGCGCCTCGTCTTCAAGTCCTCGAACCCACGGACGCGGTCCGGTAGCGCGGCGATCTCCACTGCCTCCCCGATCCGCTCGGAATCGAGTGTGGCGAGCACCTGGCGCATGGCACGGACGTACTCGCCCGGCAGTGAGCGTTCGGTCCGGCGCATCGCGGTCCGTCCGAAGGGATCGAACGCCGACCCGCGCAACCCCTTCATGCGGCGGAGCGCGCCGACGGCCGGCGTCGCCCACCGACCGACTGCGATCTTCCCCTCGCGGCCGAATGCCCGGAACGTCGGCGGGGCGAGGTGCCAGGTGACCGTGGCGTCGCCACCGACCACGGCCACCGCTGCATCGGCCGCTTCTGGAGCCAGCATGAGGCGTGCCACCTCGTACTCGTCCTTGTAGGCCATCAGCTTGTGCAGGCTGCGGGCGAACGTCTCGGTGAGGCGGCCGGGCTCGCCCACGACACCGGACTCCGCGCCGGCGACGTCCTCGACATCGTCGAGGAAGGACGAGGCGTATGCCCGGTTCTGGTAGCCGATGAGATCGGCGGCGAGCATCGCCACCACGTCTCCCAGCGAAGGGTCACCAGCGAGAGCATCGACTCGCCGACGGAGCCCCGCGGGGAGATCTGGAACCACCACGGTCGCCGTGCCCGGGGAGTGTCCTCCACTCTCCGCAGCTCGCCGGACCGCATCGGGGTCGTCGGCGAATCGACGGCCCCAACCGAACGCAGCCAGGTTCACGTCGACTGCCACGCCGTTCAGTTCGATCGCCCTCTCGACCGAGTCGGGAACGAGAGGGAGGTGACCGGACTGCACTGCGAGGCCAAGGAGGAACACGTTCGCGGACGTGGTGTGCCCCGTCAGGGCACCGGACATCTCGTTCGCGTCGACGAGGCGGTTCTGTTCGGGCCGGCCGACCGCTGCCAGCCGGGTCGCGATCGACTCATCGGGGTACGGGATGTCGGGGTGCGAGATCATCCGCCCGGTCGGAGTGTGATGGGTCGAGGCGATCACCACGGTGCGCGTGCGAGTCGCCGCCTTCACGACGGGGTCACTCGCGGCGACGAGCGCGTCGAACCCGAGGAGCAGGTCGGCCTCGCCCGCACCGACCAGATTCGAGGCGTCGTGTCCGGGCCGGGTGAGTGCGACGTCGCTGATCACCGGACCGGCCTTCTGGCTCAGTCCCGTCTGGTCGAGCCCATGGACGTCCCAGCCGTCGAACATCGCCGCGGTCGCGAGGATCTGGGCGACCGTGACGACCCCCGTTCCGCCGATCCCCGCCATTCGGACGCGCGTGCTGTCGAGCGGAGGCAGGGTGGGGGGCTCCGGCAGGTCGGGCACCGCGGTTCGCCGGTCGTGTGCCGCCGCCCCTTGCGCCAGGGGCTCGACTGTCATGAACGCAGGGCAGTCCCCTCCGAGACAGCTCAGGTCGAGGTTGCACGACTCCTGGTCGATCGCCGTCTTCCGTCCGAGCGGTGTGTCGATCGGCTGCACCGACAGGCAGTTGCTCACGTCGCCGCAGTCTCCGCACCCTTCGCAGATCCGATGGTTGATCGCCACCCTCTGCTCTGGCGTCTCGAGCCGACCCCTGCGCCGATCGCGTCGGACCTCGGCGGCACAACGCTGATC
>CBFCWZ010000282.1:0-4809 GCA_965601935.1 uncultured Ilumatobacteraceae bacterium | reverse complement strand
CAGCCGAGCGAGAGGAACGGCCCGTACTGCCCGTTGACCATCACCTCGCCGTAGTGCAGCGGCTCGTGCTTGATGCGGAACGGTCCGGCGCCGGTGGTCCAGTCCTCGTACATCTCGGGGGCGCGGATGACGAACCCGATGTCGATCCCGGGGCTGAAGCGACCCCCCAGGCAGTTCTGCAGCGATGCCCGGTCGAGGTACTCGCCGTGGCCGAGCTGGAGCCGGCCCTCGGGATCCCACGAGCCGGCCGCCCACTGGTCGAGGAAGAAGTACTGCAGGACGCTCGGCGCGAGGAAGCTCTTGCCGCCGGCTGCGCTCGTGTCGCCGAGCGACAGCGGCATCAGCGGCGCGCCGACGTCGGACGGCTTGGCCTTCCAGGTGTGGAGCTCGTCCGGGTCGGGCCGGCGGATGAACGCCAACCCCGCCATGATCGTGTGGTTCGGGTCGTCGTGCGGCTCGATCGCGCCGATCGCGTCGTGGGCGTCGATGGCGATCCTCGGCAGGTAGGTGTTCCAGAGCTGTTGCGCGGCGGCGACGAAGATCGGCCGGACCTGATCGGCGAACGAGGGCTTGTAGTCCGTGTTGAAGCGCCGGTCTGCGTAGATCTCCGGGTCGAGGCCGAACTGACGGACGAAGGTGTCGTAGGCCTCGTCCCACAGCGAGACGACGTTGAGCGTCTGGGGCGCGTAGCTCGGATCGGTGGTGATCACCCAGGCGCCGTGCACGTCGGCGACCGTGCCGTCGTCGAAGACGACCGACGCCGAGACCGGGCCGTCGGAGGTGTCGTCGAACCACTGGTCGTTGTTGACGGGGCCCTCGAGGGGCACTTCGAGCTTGCCCGGAACGGGGACCGGATCGACCGGCCAGCCCACGGACTTGCCGTGTCCGCCGGTGACGATCAGGTGGCCGTGCTGGTCGGTCCGTACCTCGCCGAGCGTGGTGATCGGACCCTGGGGCTCGTCGCGCACCGGGAAATGGGTGTCGGGGAAAACCATCGGGTACTGCTCGATCTCGTGGACCGTCCCGCCGACGGCGTAGCTCGCCTTCTCGTCGCGGGTGAACCCGACGGCGGCGTGGTCGGCGCCCCGCACCGTGCGCGGGCCGGGGTCGATGATCAGCTTGCGCAGCCGCAGGACGTTGTGCGGGTCGAAGCCCTCGGCGAGGTTGCGCAGCACGGGCGTCTGCCCGTTCTCGTAGGCGTGCACGCCGTGGTCGTCGTCGGACTCGAACGACGCCGCCTTCTTGTTGGCGACGTGGACGGTCCACACGATGTCGGACACGGTGCGATCCCGCTGCACCCCGTCGATCGTGCAGGTGACCGTGCTGCCGATCGTGAGCTCCTCGCCGCCGGCGGCCGGGTAGGTCCCCGCCGCCTCCTCGGGGTAGACGAAGATCCGGAACCGGGCGGCCTGCCGCTTGAGGGCGCCGGGCCGTCGCTGGTCGTCGGGAAGACTCGTGTCGTTCCCCTCGCGGAGGTCGGAGCTCGTGATGATCTCGTCGGTGTCGGGGTCGATCGGCAGACCGCCCGTCGTCGGACCGTCGGTGTCGGGCTGTGGCAGCGCAGCGATCGACTCGGGCGCCAGGTTGTACTCGACGCTGTTGCCGACGCGGGACAGCCCGATGGCCGGGTGGATGCGGAAGATCGAGCTCATGACGCGTCTCCGGCACTCGTGGCTTCGGGGTTGGAGAACATCGGGAGCGCTCCGTTCTGCCAGCAGGCGGCGATCGCCGCGCCGACCTTGAACATCACCGGGCCGAACCCGCCCGGGGCGAGCGGCAGGTTGTCGGGGACGGTGCCGTCGGGGTTCGGCGGCGGCGTGGCGTGGAAGATCACCCGCATGTAGTTGAGGAGTTGGGCGTAGTGCTCGAGCAGCGCCTCCTGGGCCGAGCGGCCGGCCGGGTTGCCGATCGTCAGCGGCCACGTGTCGGGCAGCGGCTGGCCGCGCAGGTAGTTGAACTTCTCGAAGTGGTCGGCGGCCGGCTGCGGGTCGTTGGCCGGGTTCTGGAACCTGGTCGGGATCGCCGCTTCCCGCTTGGTCTTGCCCTCGCCCTGGCTGACGATCAGCTCGACGAGGCCCTTGACCTGCTCGAACCCTGGTGAGCCGCTCTCGCTGACCGTCAGCGACGTGTTCGCGTACCAGTTCTCGAAGATGTCGACCTGGCGCCGGCCGCCGACGACGTTCGCCTCGAAGTCGCCGAGGTGGTCCCGGATCGCCTGGTACAGCTCGCCGATCGAGCCGTACTCCTCCTCCGGCGCCTCCTCGGCGAGTCCGGCGATGATGCGCTTGTCCTCCTCGTCGAACCACTTCGGGTACTCGACGATGCACATCATGTTGAGGCGGCGCATGTCGAGCGGGCCGATCTCGGTGCTGTACGGCGAGAAGATCGTGGTCGGATCGACCTTGTTCAGGCTGAACTTCAGGTGCGGGATCTGTCCGCCGTACGCCGGCGCGCCCAGCACCGGGTCGGGGTTCGGGTCGGGCTGGCCGGGCTGCGCCTCGAACTGGAACGCGTTGTAGACGTTGACCGCCGACTGCAGGTGCAGCATCTCCTGGTTGACGATCGACTTCACGAGGCGGGCGGCTTCGTCGGCCTGGTCCTTGATCGAGAACCAGGTCGCCATGTAGAACGGGATCGTGTAGTGCTCGACGTTGATCGCCCACTGCAGGTGCTCGCGGAGGTCGAGCGGTGTCCAGACGTCTTTGGGGCGCGGTGTCTCGAGTCGGTACGGCCGCCCGAGGATCGCAGCGGCCGAGTCCGACAGCCGGACGTCGGCGGCTGACGGCAGGTCGGCGTCCTTGTCGATGAGCGGAGCGTTGGTCATCGGGTCCTCCCGGCGTTGGCGAAAACAGGGTCGGCTGTTCGCCAGGCACGGAGAACCGGTTGCGAAGCCGGCTGCCGTGGTTGCGTTCCGCCGAGTTCGGACCCTACCCGCGCCCTCAGTGGTTGTCCAGCCACTTCGCGCGCCGTGCTCGACAGGCTCGCTGCCGACCACGCCGGGGCGGTCGTCGTCGGCGAGCAGCGGTCCTGCGGGGGCGGGGCGATGGCCTCACCCGCGCTCGTGCCCCATCTGGTAGACGCGCGGCGCGGGACCGCTGACGGCCTCGTCCGCGAGACCGTCGTCGGCGGCTTCCTCGGGGGCCTCTGAGGGCAGCTGGATGGGTGGCAAGCGCAGATCCGGCGGGATGTCCGACTCGCGTCGGAGCGTGTTGACCTGGATGTGGGGCCACTGCGTCGTTCCACCGTTCGAGCCGAACATGAACTCGAAGTCGACGATCTGTTCGTACTGCAACTGTTCGATGACCCGGTCGTTCTCGTCGACGATCTCTTCCAACCACATGCGGAAACGCGTCCGGACGACCCGGCAGTAGCGCTCGATCATCACGTTGTTGACCGTCGCACCCTGCACGCCCGTGCTGTGAGACGAGTCGAGCTGGATCAGGTCGTACCCGTTGAATGTCAGCCCTTCGTTGGCATCGATCAACTTCAGGTTCGGCTGGACGGTGTACGGGAACTTCGCGCCGAACCGGTCGTAGTTGAACACCGACTCGAAATAGGCTCGCCCGCTGTTGACGCCGCTGGCCCCCGGACCGGCGTCGGGATCCTGGTCCTCGCGGGGAAGCTTCGTCCAGTCCGGCTTGTCGCGCTTGCCCGGGATGAGATCCTTGGCTGGATCGATCCCCATGGTCGGTGACACGGCCAGGTACTGCGATTCCCAGAGATCGGCGATGTGGGGCGCGGCGCCCTCGGTCGGCGTCACGTTCCCCGTCAGGTGGATCGTCGTCCCGTGCGGGATCACTCCGGAACGCGAGATCGAGTACGGGGGCACGAACTGGGGGCCGAGCTCGCCCGGGCCCAACACCGGCGCGCCGCCGTCCGTCTCGACCGTTTCCGCATCCGACGGGTGCTTGAACATCGTCGGAGGGTTCTGGTACGGGCTGTCCGCGCTCCAGGGCATCTGGTTGTCGCCCAGCCAGAGATACATGCCGTTCTCGAAGTGCTGGACCTCCGGCGGATCCTCCGTGTCGATGATCACGGTCTCGTACTTGACGGCCCCGTTGATCTGCTCGTTCGATCCGCCGCGATTGCGGACGGCGGCGTTGACCTGGGTGAACTCGAGCTGTTCGGTGTACTCCTGCGACTTGAAGTGGAAGACGCCGAAGATCGTCTCCGACGATGTGCCGGGCGACGGCATCGGTGTCGTGTGGAGTCCGGTCGGGCCGCCCTTCCAGTTGACCCACGTCCCGTGCAGCTTCGACAGGGCGCCGAACTGGGGCGTCTGGGGAAACCCTGCCTTCCATTCCGTGTACGGCCTCACCGATGATTTCTGTGGCTCCGTCGACATCACACTCTCCCGATCTGTGGTTGGTGGCTCTGGCGAACCTGGCGGTGTCTGCCGAGTCGTGTCGGTCGGTCCGAACGGACGGATCCCCATCGTCCCGCCGCGCCTGGATGGGGAAATGCCTCTCTCACCGGTCGTGCCCGCATCAGGTGAAAGCGCCTGTGTCGCGAACTCTGACACACGTCCCCCACGCAGTCAATCGAAGATTGCCGGGCCTCGGGTCGAGGCAGGAGTGTTCGTGGCGTCGGTGGTCAGCGGTGCGGCTGACGGGAGGCGTGCGACGCTTCTGCCGGCCCGGCCGCAGCGACCGTCGAGCATTCACGATGTCGAGGCTCGCCGCTGCGTCCGCCTCGACACGATCCGTTCGCGGAACGCGAGCATGCGGCGGGACTCGGATCGGCGGAAGATCCGCATCCGTCGGCGTGGCGCAACTACTGGAAGCGCGTCGACACGGACGATCGGTCCGG
>CBFCWZ010000281.1:0-4893 GCA_965601935.1 uncultured Ilumatobacteraceae bacterium | reverse complement strand
ATGTGGTCGGCCAGCATCCGGGCGTGGTCGAGCATCACGTCCATGACCTCGCCCAGGCTGCGACTGGCCGGGACGGGGCGGCCGGAGAGTGCCTCCACGAGATCGCCGAAGAGCCAGGGGCGTCCGAGGCAGCCGCGACCGATGACGACACCGTCGCAGCCGGTTTCGTGCATCATGTCGACGGCGTCCTGGGCCTGCCAGATGTCGCCGTTGCCGAGTACCGGAATTCCGGGCACGGCGGACTTCAGTTCGGCGATGGCCTCCCAGCGGGCAGCACCGGAGTAGTGCTGCTCGACGGTGCGGGCATGGAGGGCGATCGCCGCCACACCCTCCTCGGCGCAGATCTCGCCGGTGCGGATGTGGGTGAGCCAATCGTCGAACAGGCCCATCCGGAACTTGGCCGTGACCGGCACCCCGTACGGGCCGGCGGAGCCGACGGCGGCACGGAGGATCGACCGCAGGAGCTCTGGGCGGGCCGGGACGGCCGCTCCTCCGCCTCGCCGCGTGACCTTGTTGGCCGGGCAGCCGAAGTTGAGGTCGATGTGGTCCACACGGCCGGCGTCGCAGAGCAGGTGGACGGCCGTGCCCATCATCTCGGGGTCGCTGCCGTAGAGCTGGAGACTGCGCGGGCTCTCGCCGGGCCCGAAGCTGATCATGCGGTGCGTCTTCGCATTCCCGTGGACCACCGGAGTGGCCATCACCATCTCGTTCACGTAGACGAGCCCGGGCGCGAACCGGCGGCACAACGCCCGGAACGGAGCGTTGGTGACCCCCGCCATCGGAGCGAGCACCACCGGCGCCGACAACTCGTGATCACCGATCGAAAACGACATGACCCGAAAACGCTAACGGTGATCGCGGTTATTCGGTGAAGGGCAGTTTGAGGTTGGGGACGGCGCCGGCGTCGAGGGGGGTGGGGCCGTCGCTGCGGAGGCGGTACCAGGCGGTGGCGGCGATCATGGCGGCGTTGTCGGTGCAGTTGGCGCGGCTGGGGAGGAAGCCCTGGATGCCGTCGGTCTCGCAGGCGCCCAGGATCTCCTCGCGCAGCAGCGAGTTGGCGGCCACTCCGCCGCCGAGGACGATGCCGGTCGCTCCGGCCTGTTCGGCCGCCCGGCGGGCCTTGGTGACCAGCACGTCGACGACGGCTGCCTGGAACGAGGCAGCAACGTCGATCGAGGACACGTCGGGATTCGCCCTGACGTAGTTGATGACCGCTGTCTTCAGACCTGAGAAGGAAAAATCGAGCCCGTCGCCCATCATCGCCCGGGGGAACCGGACCGCCTCGGGATCGCCATCCATCGCGGCCAGGTCGATGGCCGGCCCGCCCGGATACCCGAGGTCGAGGAAGCGGGCCACCTTGTCGAAGGCCTCACCGGCGGCGTCGTCGATGGTCTGGCCGAGAAGGCGGTAGTCACCGTGGTCGCGCATCTCCACGAGCATCGTGTGGCCGCCCGACACCAGCAGTACCACGAGCGGGAACTCGAGGCTCGGGTCCTCCAACGATGCGGCGTAGAGGTGGGCTTCCATGTGGTTGACGCCGACGAACGGGACGTCCCACGCCAACGCCAGCGATTTCGCGGCCGATATCCCGACCAGCAGCGCGCCGACGAGGCCCGGACCGACGGTGGCTGCGACGGCGTCGATACGTTCCTCGTTCACGCCCGCCTCGACGATCGCCCGGGCGATCAGCGGGTTGAGCACGTCGAGGTGGGCACGGGAGGCGATCTCGGGAACGACCCCACCGAACTCGGCGTGGATGTCGACCTGGGACGAGACCACGTTCGACACGACGTCGGAGCCACCCATCACCAGGGCGACGGCGGTCTCGTCGCAACTGGTCTCGATTCCGAGGACCAGCGTGGAGTCGTCGATCAACCTCATGGCCGCAGAGCCTCGAGCCGTCGCCGGTAGTCGGAGCCCTGGATCTCGTGGCACCACATCACGATCGCGTCCTCCGTGTTCTCGTAGTAACGCATGCGCACCCCCGCAGGGACGAACCCGAACTGGCGGTACAACTCCTGTGCTCCGGTGCTCGAGACGCGGACCTCGAGGGTCCAGGCGGTGCAGCCCTTGCCGATCACCTCGTCGGCCTGAGCGCACATCAGCTTGGTGGCGATCCCGAGGCGGCGTGCCGTCGGCGCGACGGCGAGGTTGGTGACGTGGGCTTCCTCACCGGTGAACCAGATGCCGGCGTGTCCGACGATCTCGCCGCCCCGCAACGCGACGAGATAGTGACGGGTTCCCGAGCGCATCTGGTCGAGTTCGCTCTGGAAGACGCCCAGCGACCAGGGCCGCGGGTACGCGGCACCCTCGACATCCATCACTCCGGCCCTGAGGTCGCGGCGCTTCATCAGCCGGATGGTGACGCCGTCCGCGTCGGGGCCGTCACCCGACTTGCGGCTCCCACCGAGAAGGCGCTCGATGACACTCACCGTGTCCCCCGCGTCGACCAGTTGATCTGGGCATCGGGTGGCCGCAGGTAGATCGGTTCGATCTCCCACGGGTTGACCCACTCCTCCCGGAGCGCCCTGGCGTGAGCGAGCTTCACGAGCGGGGCAGCCGACGGATGGGCGTCGACGCCGACCTCGCAGTGGAAGCCCTCGAGGATCTCGTCGCGGTAGCGGTGGGCGCCATCACCGACCAGGAGGGTCTCCTGGCTGCGGGCGAGGAGGTCGCCCACCAGTTCGTCGACCGGGCCGACTCCGGGAGGAGCGACCTGCTGCACTCCACCCGGGACGGCGCGGTACATCGCCCAGAACACCTCACCCTTCCGGGCGTCGATGACCGGGACGACGAGCCGATCGCTGTGGAGATTGGGGAAGGCGAGTAGATCGAGCGAGGAGATCCCGATCATCGGGATCCGCAGCGCCTGGGCGATCGCCTTGCCGGACGCCAGGCCGACCCGCATTCCGGTGAACAGCCCCGGGCCGACGTCGACCGCGACGACACTGATCTCCCCGATCTCGATGTCGGCCTGGCGGAGTACGAACTCGATGGCGGGTGCCAGTGTCTCGGCATGGCGACGGCCGCGGGTGAGTTCGAACATGCCCATCACGCCCTCGTGGCCACCGACCGCGACGCTGACGCGTTCGGTGGCGGTCTCGATCCCGAGGATCAGCATGCGAATCCCTCACAGCGTTCGGCCAGGGCCGACCATCGGCTCGCCCAGCGGGACCCGGCGGCGGTGATGTCGATGGTACGGGTACCGTCGAGGCCGAACTCGTCGGCGTCGTCGACCGTCTCGCCCGGGGCGAGGTGGACCGCGAGATGGTCGGGGTACGCCCCGTCGAGGGCTTCGCCCCACTCGACGAGGACGATCCCCTTGAACTCAGCAAGCTCCTCGAGGGCGAGGTCGGCGATCTCATCGGTGCGCTCCAGCCGATAGAGGTCCGCGTGGTGGAGCGTCAGGCTGTCGAGCGGATAGCTGTGCACGAGGGTGAACGTGGGCGAAGTGATCGGCTCGGTCACGCCGAGTGCCCGCCCGAAGCCCTGGGCGAAGGCGGTCTTGCCCGCACCCATCTCACCGGAGAGCAGCACGATGTCGCCGCTGCGCGCCAGGCCGGCGAGGACCGCGGCGATGGCATGCGTGTCGGCGAGCGAACCAGCGCAGAGCTCCAACATCAGCCGTCGATGCTACGGCGAGGAACACGGGGCACACGGTTGCTGATGCCACACACGATCTCGTAGCCGATGGTGCCGAGACGGTCGGCCCAGTCCTCGGCGCGGATCCGGAGAGTCCCGTCGGGACCGTCCTGCTCACCGATGAGTACCACGTCGTCGCCGACCCGCACGTCCATGTCACCGCAGTCGACCATCAGTTGATCCATCGTCACGACACCCACGATCGGGCAATGATGCCCACCGACGAGCACCTCTCCCCCGGTCGACGAGAGCCTCCGCGGCACCCCGTCGGCGTATCCGAGTGGCACCGTTGCGACGGTGGTGTCCTGAGCGAACTGGTGCTTCAGCCCATAGCTGATGCGGCTCCCCGCCCGCACCTGCTTCACGAACGAGATGCGGGCGCGCAACTCCATCGCCGGGCGGAGGTCCGCGGCGACGTCGTCGAGGTCGTGGCCGGGCGAGATCCCGTACATGGCGATGCCGATTCGCACCAGATCGAGACGGGCGTCAGGGTGGGCGAGAGCGCCGGCGGAATTGGCGGCGTGCGCCGTGACCGGCACGTCGATCTGATCGAGCACCTCGTCGAACTCGGCGAGTTGCCGGCGGGTGAAGTCCACGCTGAAGTCGCGGGCCTCGTCGGCCACCGCCAGATGGGTGTACACGCCGGCCAGACGCACGGCGGGGGCGCGCGACGCGATTGCCGCCGCGAGAGCGGGGGCGGCGTGGGGGTGTACCCCGACCCGCTGCATCCCGGTATCGACCTTCAGGTGGACAGGCAGGCCCGCGGCACCTTCCGCAGCCAGCGCAGAGAGGAAGCCCCGCGAGTACACGGTGGGCGTGAGACGGTTCTTCACGACCCGCGCCGCCGTCTCGGGGGGCTGTTCGCTGAGGAGCAGGATCGGGGCGTCGATGCCGGCACGTCGGAGCGTGATCCCCTCACTGACGAGGGCGACGCAGAGGCCCTCCGCGCCGGCGTCCATGGCGGCACGGGCAACGTCGACCGAGCCGTGCCCGTAGCCGTCGGCCTTGACGACCGCCCAGACCGCCGACGGCGCGACGATCTCACGGATCAGTCGGACGTTGTGCCTGATCGCGTCGAGATCGATTTCCGCCCAGGCCCAGCGGGGATCGCTGCTCACCCCAGCTCCGTCAGCACGCTCGGCAGGGCGTCGACGAGGTCGCCGGCGAGGAGGCCCGGCGCCGGCCACCGGAGACCCACCTCGGCATGGATCCACGCTCCTCCGGCGGCTGCATGAAGGGCAGGGGCGCCGC
>CBFCWZ010000280.1:0-4925 GCA_965601935.1 uncultured Ilumatobacteraceae bacterium | reverse complement strand
TCGACAACCCGCCGATCAACCTGTTCTCGGTCGAGTTGTTCCTCGGCCTCGCCGCCGAGTTCGAGCAACTCGCCTCCGACGACGCGGTTCGCGTGGTCGTGTTGCGGTCGGCGAACCCGGAGTGGTTCATCGCCCACTTCGACGTCGAGGCGATCCGCGGGTTCCCGCTGGATCAGCCGCCCGCCACCGAACTCAACTCGTTCCACGTGATGTGCGAGATCCTGCGGACGATGCCGAAGGCCACGATCGCCGTGATCGAGGGCCGTGTCGGGGGTGGGGGCAGCGAGTTGACGCTGAGCTGCGACATGCGCTTCGGGACTGCCGACGCCGTGATGAACCAGCCGGAGGTCGCGCTGGGGATCCTGCCGGGCGGCAGCGGCACGGTGCGGCTGCCACGTCTCGTCGGCCGGAGCCGGGCCCTCGAGGCCATCCTGGGCTGCGACGACATCGACGCCGACACGGCCGAACGCTGGGGCTGGCTGAACCGTGTGCTCCCACCCACCGAGATCGGCCCGTTCGTCGACCGCCTCGCCGGCCGGATCGCCTCCTTCCCCGCCCACGCGGTGGCTGCCGCCAAGGCCAGCGTGCTGCGCGCCGAGTCAGGAGTCGAGGATCAGCTGCTCGCCGAAGGCAACGCCTTCAACGCCACCCTCGCCCACGAAGAGACCCGACAGGCGATGGCCCGCTTCATGGAGATCGGCGGCCAAACCCCCACAGCCGAACGCCGGCTGGGCGATCTCGCCGCCGAACTCTGACCAAACCTCGACCGGTGTCAGACACCTGTTGCAGCTTCGCGTTGCAGGTTCTGCGGCTGACATCTTGGTCACGTCAGGTTGACGGGCATGGCGGCTGATTCGCGGACCTGGGCGTAGAAGTCGTTGCCCTTGTCGTCGACGACGATGAAGGCCGGGAAGTTCTCCACCTCGATCTTCCAGATCGCCTCCATGCCGAGCTCGGGGTACTCGAGCACCTCGACCTTCTTGATGTTGTCGAGGGCGAGGCGGGCGGCGGGCCCGCCGATCGAGCCGAGGTAGAAGCCACCGCGGGTGGCGCAGGCGTCGGTCACCTGTTGTGACCGGTTGCCCTTGGCCAGCATCACCATCGAACCACCGGCAGCCTGGAACTGCTCGACGTAGGAGTCCATCCGACCCGCGGTGGTGGGGCCGAAGGAACCGGAGGCGTAGCCGTCCGGGGTCTTGGCGGGGCCTGCGTAGTAGACGGCATGGTCACGGAAATAGCCCGGCATCTCCTCGCCGGCGTCGAGGCGCTCCTTGATCTTGGCGTGGGCGATGTCACGGGCGACGATCATCGGGCCGGTCAGCATCACCTGTGTGGTCACCGGGTGCTGGGCCAGCTCGGCGCGGATCGCGTCCATCGGCTGGTCGAGGTCGATGTGGACGGGTTCGGTGCCGAGCAGGTCGGCGGCGTCGATCTCGGGAAGATACCGGGCAGGGTCGGTTTCGAGCTGTTCGACGAACAGCCCGTCCTTGGTGATCTTGCCGAGTGCCTGGCGGTCGGCCGAGCAGGAGACGGCGATACCGACGGGACAGGAGGCGCCGTGGCGTGGGAGACGCACGATGCGGACGTCGTGGGCGAAGTACTTGCCGCCGAACTGGGCACCGATGCCGGTGCTCTGGGCGAGCTGGAGGACCTTCTTCTCCAGCTCGATGTCGCGGAAGCCGTGGCCGCTCGGTGAACCGCTGGTGGGCAGGTTGTCGAGATAGTGGGTGGAGGCCAGTTTGGCGGTCTCCAGGGCGAACTCGGCCGACGTACCGCCGATCGTGATCGCCAGGTGGTACGGCGGGCAGGCGGACGTGCCGAGGCTCTGGATCTTCTCGAAGATCCAGGGGAGCAGGGTCGCCTCGTTCAGGAGCGCCTTGGTCTCCTGGAACAGGAAGCTCTTGTTCGCCGAGCCGCCGCCCTTGGCGATGAAGAGGAACTTGTAGGCGTCACCGTCGATCGCCGCGACCTTGATCTCGGCGGGCAGGTTCGTGCCGGTGTTCTTCTCGCTGTACATGTCGAGCGGCGCCATCTGGCTGTAGCGCAGGTTGGAGGTGAGGTAGGTGTCGGCGATGCCCTTGGCGATGGCCTCCTCGTCGGCGCCGCCGCTGAACACGTACTGGCCCTTCTTGGCCTTCACGATGGCGGTGCCCGTGTCCTGGCACATCGGGAGCACGCCGCCCGCGGCGACCGAGGCGTTCTTGAGGAGGTCGAGGGCGACGAAGCGGTCGTTGTCGGAGGCCTCGGGGTCGTCGAGGATCTTGCGGAGCTGGGCCAGGTGGTCCGAGCGCAGGTAGTGGGCGATGTCGTGCATCGCCTCGGCGGTGAGGCGGCGGATCGCCTCGGGCTCGACCTTCAGGAACGTTCCTTCCGGTGTCTCGAACGTGGAGACGCCGTCGGTGCTGACGAGGCGGTACGGGGTGACGTCGTCGCCGAGGGGGAGCAGTTCCGTGAAGTCGATGTCGTCGGACATGCGACCGAGCCTACGACCGCCCGTCGCCACGCGCGTAGGGTCGTCGGTCCGCGTCGGGACGGTCTCAGCGGGTCTCGAAGAGGAGGTCCTCGGGGATCTCGGTGTTGTCCTCGGTGATCATCTCGGCATCGCGGAAGACCGACTCGAGGAACGCCACCGCGAGGGTGTTGGTGAGGTCCTGGGCGCGTTCGGTCGGCATGTCGCCCGGGCTGCAGCCCTCGATGCCGAGCTCCTCGACGACCTCGATCACCAGTTCGTTGGGCTCCGGCAGCTGTGGGACGAACTCGATGTAGGCGCACGCGTCGGAGAACGTCTGGTGCTGGGCGTCGACGAGGTCGGCGCGGTAGAGCGGTTCGCTCGACACGTTCTCCCAGATCGCGTCGACATTCGGGTCGGACGGTGTGGTCTGGTCGTTGGTGCCGACCATCACCAGGAGCGGCGTGGTGATGCCGGCGAGTTCGTCCCGGGTGAACGCACCGCTCGCGGGAGCGAGAGGGATGAGCGCGTCGACGCGCTCGTCGGCGGGGACGGAGCCGACCGTGTTCTCGAACCCGGCGCCGACGGCGAGCGTGGTGAAGCCACCGAACGAATGGCCGGTCACAGCGATCGACTCGGCGTCGATACTGCCTGGCCAGTCCTCGACCTCCGCGTTGCCCTGCTCGGTCAGCGCGTCGATCACCGTCACGATGTCGGCCGGACGGTCGGAGGCGACCTGGTCGTAGTCGGTCTCGCCGCCGACGATGCGGTCGACTGCCGTGTTCCCGGTGTGATCGGGTGCGGCGACGATGTAGCCGTGGCTGGCGAGGGTCTCGGTGTAGTTCGAGTGCTGATATCGGATGCCGCCGCTGCCGTGGCTGTAGGCCACGAGGGGGAACGGGCCGTCGGTCGACACGTCGGCAAACGTGGCCGTGATCGCGCCGGGCGACTCGTAGTACGTGCCGGGGATGAACGTGTACTGGTGGGCCGGGCCCTCCGCTCCCTCGTCGACGGGGAACCACACGTCAACGGTGAGGGGTCGGTCACGCTCCTCGTCGGTGATCGTGACGGTGGTGACACCCACCCCGTAGGGCCCGGGGGCGAGCGGCTCGAACGGTGCGAGTTCCGGTGCAGGTTCGGTGGCCGGCGGGTCGGTTTCCGGCGGCGCAGTGGCCGGCGGGTCGGTCGGCTCGGGTTCGGTCTCGACGGGCGCCTCTGTGGCCGGAGCCGGCGGTGCCGAGGCGGTCGCCGCGCTGGAACCTGAGTCGTCGTCATCCCCGCAGGCAGCGAGGAGGAGCAGGGCAGCGAGAGCGGCGCGTCGCATGTGGCGACTGTGCCATCGGTCTGCCGTGGTCACCCAATCCGCCGGTCAGGTGGCCGCGTCCAGCAGGAGGGCGACTGCGGATGCGGCGCAGACCGTCAGCACGAGGGGGCGGACCAGGTGGGGCTGGAGATGGTCCTTCAGGGCCCGGGCGGTGAGGCCGCCGGCGACGACGGCGGGGACGAGGAGCAGCGAGAGCTCGAATTGGCGTTCGCCGACCTCACCGGCGACCCAGAGGGCGGCGGTCGACATGAGCGCACCGACGAAGAAGAAGGCGGAGATGGTGGCCCGCATCGTCGCCGGGTCGGAGTGCTGGTACGTGAGGGCCATCGGCGGACCGCCGACACCGGTGGTCGTCCCCATGAAACCCGACGCCGCTCCGGCGCCGAGCAGGGTGCCGGTGTTCAAGGGGATCTTCCGTGTGGTGAGCGAGGCGGCGACGGCGATGAGGACGGAGAGACCGACGAGCACCGACAGCACCGTCTCGGAGATCGCGGCGACGATGAGCGCGCCGACAACGACGCCAGGGAGACGCCCGAGGACGGCGAGGCCTGCATCGCCCCGGCGAACGTGCTCACGGTCGGCCCAGGCGATGAGGACCGTGAGGGGGAGGACGGCAATCGTGATCGTCGCGGGGATGAACGCGGGATCCACGATGGCCAACACGGGTGCCGAGATGAGCCCGAGCCCGATGCCGATCGATCCCTGGACGGTGGCGCCGATGAACACGACTGCCACACACACGACTGTCGCCGTGACGGAGAGGTCGAACATCAGTCCCGGCCCATCCGCCGGGGCTCTGCCGAGGCGGGATCGTCGGGCCAGTTGTGCTTCGGGTAGCGGCCGGCCATGTCCTTGCGGACCTCGGACCACGACCCCACCCAGAAGCCGGGAAGGTCGGCGGTCACCTGGATCGGCCGGTCGGCAGGCGAGAGCAGTTCGAGGCGGATCGGGACGTCGCCCGCCATGGGGTGGCTCGTCGTGCCGAACAGGTCCTGCACTCGCACCGCAGCCGTCGGACCCTCCTCGCCGTAGCTGATCGGAACGGTGCGGCCCGTCGGGAGTTCGAGGCCGGCGGGGGCGAGGTCGTCGAGCTGGGCTCCTTCTGGCCAGGGGAGTTGCGAGCGAAGGATCACGCCGAGGTCGACGGCGTCG
>CBFCWZ010000279.1:0-4968 GCA_965601935.1 uncultured Ilumatobacteraceae bacterium | reverse complement strand
CGGGGCCGGGGGAAGGCCGGGTCAGCCGACCGGGGTGGCTTCTCTCTCCTCGGGCGATTCGTCGAGTTGGACTGCGTCGTCCAGGCTCGGCGGATCGAACGACGGGGTCCGTTCGGCTGTCGCAGTGGGGTCCAGGGGGGTCTTCTTGCCGCGGGAACCGATCACGATCAGCACGACGGCGCCGGCCGTGACCAGCAGGCCGGTGACGACGAGGGCGATGGCGATCGGGGTGACGGCGTTGGAGCTCAGGCCCAGTTCCACGTCGGCGGCAACTCCAGGAGTGCCATCGGCGTTCATCACGACGATCGACCAGCGACCGCCGCGGACGTCCCACTCGACTTCCTCCTCACCGGTACCGGTGGTGGAGGTCGTCCAGATGTCCTGTTCGGTGGGCGGGGCGATCGACGTGGAGCCCGGGAGTTGGTCGTACCTGGGCGTGAAGCCGTCGAGTTCGACGATCTCGGAGTAGTTGACGCCCGCGAGGTACTCCTCCACGTCGGCAGACCGGCCGATCCCGACGAACACATCCTCGGTGGCGCCGGCACCTTCTGCGCGGATGCGGAGGTCGACGTCGAGCCAGTCGAGAATCCAGGTGCCCGGGTCGTCGCCGATGTCGTCGCCGTCGAGGAAGATCTCGGTCGCCGCAATCGCGACACCGTCGGTCTCCACACGGTCGATGGCGAAGTTGAAGTAGCCGTCATCGTCGGTGACGAAGGCCTGGCCGATCCCGGCTGCGGTGCCACCGGCGAGCAGTGCGAGCCCCGGGAGGATCATCAGGCAGCCCACGACGATCGCGACGATGTGTCCCGCGTGTCGGGTGCGCTTCGTCGGCGGAGTCACCGGCTGCGGTGTGGCGGGGGAGGCAGTGGTGGTTTCCATACCTTCATCCTCCTCCTCCCGGCGTGCCGTGTCAGCATGGTTGGCCGGCGTCGTGTCGGTGGGGAAAACCCCACCATCGGGTCGGTAGGTTCAGCGCATGGTCGCCGATGTGCTCCCCTCCATGATCGACGAACTGCCGACGCCGTCCCTGGTGGTGGACCTCGACGTGTTCGAGGCGAACTGCGCGGCGATGGACGCCGCTCGACCCGGGCGGTCGCTGCGCCCACACGTGAAGGCCTTCAAGTCGACGGAACTGGCACGTCGCCTGGAGAACGACGGGCACCCGGCGTTCTGTGCCGCGACGCCCCGCGAGATCGAGGGCCTGGCCCGTGCCGGCGTGGGGGACGACCTGCTGTTGGCCAACGAGTCGCTCGACGTCGCGCGACTCGGCGAACTGGTGGCCGACCCGTCCGTCGAGGCGACGATCACGGTGGCAGTCGACTCCGACATGGTGCTCGACGCGGCGATCGGTGGCGGCGTCCGATCGGTGCTGATCGACATCGACGTCGGTCTGCCCCGGTGTGGATGCGACGTCGAGACGGGGGAGCGGCTCGCCGAGCGGGCGCGGTCGGCCGGGCTCGAGGTTCGTGGCGTCATGGGCTACGAGGGGCACCTGATGATGGTGGAGGACCCCTCCGAGAAGTCGGAGAAGGTCGCGGCGTCGATGGCGGTCCTCCTCGACGCCGCGGCACGGATCGGCGGCGACATCGTGTCGGGTGGCGGGACGGGCACCTACGACACGAACTCGTGGTGTACCGAGATCCAGGCGGGGAGCTACACCCTCATGGACACCCACTACGGCCTGCTGGACTCGCCGTTCCGGCAGGCACTTTCTGTTCTGTCGACCATCATCTCGACGCCGCCGAAGGGGTGGATCGTCGCCGACGCCGGCCTCAAATCGCTCGGGATGGACCACGGGGACCCCACGTGGGCAGGGCGGGGCAAGGTGTTCTTCTGCTCCGACGAGCACGTCACCCTGTTGCCCGACGAGCACTCCGACTGGTCGGTCGGCGACCGTGTGTGGCTCCACCCGGCCCATGTCGATCCGACCGTGGCACGCCACGAACGCATGTGGGTCGTCCACGGCGAGAACGTGGTCGACGAATGGCCCATCGACCTCCGCCACTGGTGACGTGGTGTCTGACACCACCTGGTCCGGTACGGTTGCGCGCTGATGTTCGTGAAGATCTGTGGCATCACGTCGGAGGACGATGCGCTGTTGGCGGTGGCGATGGGGGCCGACGCGGTCGGGTTCATCATGGCGCCGTCGCAACGCCAGATCGCCCCTCAGAAAGTGTTCGACATCACCCGCCGGTTGCCGCCGGAGATCCTCACGGTCGGGGTCTTCAAGAACGAGTTGCCGTCCCGAGTCGTCGAACTCGCCCACAAGTCAGGGGTGAAGGCGGTCCAGCTCCACGGGGGCACTCCCGACCAGTCCCGGGAGGTGGCGAGCCACTTCCGGTGGCTCATCAAGGCCTTCCACGCCGGCGACGACAGCCTTCCCCGGGCCGACCAGTACGGGACCGACATGATCATGCTCGACGCTCCGAGCCCCGGCTCCGGCAAGGTCTTCGACTGGAGGCTGGCCGGCGACGCCCCTGACTCGCTCAAGCTGATCCTGGCCGGAGGCTTGGATCCCGACAATGTCGCCGCGGCGATTGCCGAGGTCGAGCCCTGGGGAGTCGATGTCGCGACCGGGGTCGAGCGCAGCCCCGGGAAGAAGGATCCGTTGGCGGTGAAGCACTTCATCGAGAATGCCCGTGGCGCGGCACCCGAGCAGTATCTCGGCGACGAGAACATGCCGTACGACTGGGGGATCGAGTGACCGCCCCGCTCGACGAGGCGGCCGACTCTCTCAACGCACCCCCCGACGAAACCGGGCGATTCGGGGAGTTCGGTGGACGGTTCGTCCCCGAGACCCTCATCCCTGCCTGTCTCGAGCTGGAGGAGGCGTTCGACGAGGCCTGGGCCGACCCGGACTTCCGTGCCGAACTCGACGAGACCCTGAAGTCCTACGCCGGGCGCCCGTCGATCATGACCGAGTGCCACAACCTCGGTGCCGAGTTGGGGTTGCGGCTCTTCCTCAAGCGGGAGGACCTCAATCACACGGGTTCGCACAAGATCAACAACGTGCTGGGCCAGGCATTGCTGGCCAAACGAATGGGCAAGAGCCGTCTGGTCGCCGAGACCGGAGCGGGCCAGCACGGTGTGGCCACCGCCACCGCGGCCGCCCTCCTCGGGATGGAGTGCAAGGTCTACATGGGGGCCGTCGACGTCGACCGGCAGGCGCTCAACGTCTTCCGGATGCGGCTGCTCGGGTCCGACGTGGAGTCGGTCGAGTCGGGCAGCAGGACCCTGAAGGATGCAGTGAACGAGGCGATGCGCGACTGGGTCGCGACCGTCGGCAACTCGCACTATTGCCTGGGTTCGGTGATGGGGCCGCACCCCTACCCGTACATGGTGCGCCAGTTCCACCGGGTGCTCGGCGAGGAGGCACACGCCCAGATGCTCGACCTGGTGGATGACGTGCCCGACGTCGTGGTCGCCTGCGTCGGCGGCGGCTCGAACGCAATGGGGATCTTCTCGGGGTTCGTCGACACCCGCTCGCGTCTGGTGGGGGTGGAACCGGCCGGCGGGGCCGCGGTCACCCGCGGGGCCCCCGGTGTGGTCCACGGAATGCGCAGCTATCTGATGCAGGACGAGGTCGGCCAGGTCGAGGAGGCCCAGTCCATCTCCGCGGGGCTCGACTACCCGGGTGTCGGCCCCGAGCACTCGTACCTGTCGTCGATCGGACGCGCCGAGTATCCGAACGTCACCGACGACGAGGTGGTCGACGCGTTCCAGTTGCTGTCCCGGGCCGAAGGGATCATCCCGGCGCTCGAGACCGCCCACGCGCTCGCCTGGATCTCCAAGGCCGCACCGGAACTGCAGGGTCAGACCGTTCTGATGAACCTGTCGGGCCGCGGCGACAAGGACGTCGGCCAGATGATGGACGTGCTCGGCGGCGACCTCTGATGACCGGCCGTCTCGAGTCCGAGCTCCGCTCCAAACGGGACGCCGGCCGCAAGCTGCTCCTGCCCTACATCACCGGTGGCTACCCCGGGTGGGAGGATGCCATCAGGGCCTGTGCCGCCAACGGCGCCGACGGCATCGAGATCGGGATTCCGTTCTCCGACCCCGTCATGGACGGCCCGGTCATCCAGCAGGCCTCACAGGTCAGCCTGGACGCGGGGACCACGCCGGCGAGCGTGCTCGACCGGGTCCCGCATCTCGACGTCGACATCCCTCTCATCGCGATGACCTACTACAACCTGGTTCATCACCCAGGGCCCACGAAGTTCGCGTCCGACCTGGCGCGGGCGGGTGTCTCGGCGGCGATCCTCCCGGACCTTCCGTTGGAGGAGTGCGCCGAGTGGTGTGCCGCCGCCGACCACGCCGGTGTCGAGACGGTGATGCTCGCCGCACCGACCGCCCCGGACGACCGCCTGCCGCGCCTCGTCGACCGAGCCAGGGGCTTCCTGTACTCGGTCGGTCTGCTGGGAGTGACGGGGGAGCGGGAGTCGCTCGCCGCCACCGCCACCGAACTGGCCGGACGCCTGAAGGCGATCACCGACAAGCCGGTCCTCGTCGGGGTGGGTGTGTCGAACGCCGAACAGGCCCACGAGGCCACGCGGGTCGCCGACGGAGTGATCCAGGGCGCCTCGGTCGTGCGGCGGCTGATGGAGTCGGGGCCGGACGCCGTCGGCGACTACGTCGCCGAGGTTCGCGCCGCCATCGACCGCCCCTGAGGGCCGCCGAACTCAGCCGTTGGCGACCTTTTGGCGGACGATGTTGAGGGCACTGCCGGACTTGAACCACCCGACCTGTTCATCGCTGAAGGTGTGGGTGGCCTCGAAGTCGACAGTGGAACCGTCGGGCTTGACGATCTGGCACTGCACGTTCTGCCCGGGGACGGGCGGGAGGTCGAGCACGCTGATGCGGTCGTCCTCGCCGATGAGGTCGTAGGTGTTCGGGTCGGCGAAAGTGAGCGGTACGAGGCCCTGCTTCTTGGCGTTGGTCTCGTGGATGCGGGCGAACGAGCGGGCCAGC
>CBFCWZ010000278.1:0-4979 GCA_965601935.1 uncultured Ilumatobacteraceae bacterium | reverse complement strand
CCTTCCTCCTCTCGGCGGTGATCGCGTACGAGGTGGTCAAGCGCCGCAACGACGCGCTCGCCGTGGCCGAAGCCGCGCAGGCAACAGCGGCCCCACCGCCGGAGAGTCCACCGCCTGACCCCAGTAGCGTCCAGCCGTCCGGAGCGCCGGCATGACCACCACCATCGACGCTCCGGCCACGGCACCGGCGCCCCGCGCTCCGGTCATTCCGGTTCGCTACCTCCCCCTCGCGATGGCCCTGATCGGCGTCGCTGTCATGTCGGCCGCCCGCATCATCTCCGACAACTCCGACCTCACTTCGAGCGGCACGTTCGGTGTCGCCCTCCGAACCGCGGCCCCGATCGGTCTCGCGGGGCTGGCCGGACTGGTGGCGGAACGCAGCGGCACCGTCAACATCGGCATCGAAGGCATGATGGTGATGGGCACCATCTTCGCCGGCTGGTGGGGATGGGAGTTCGGGCCGTGGATGGCGATCCTGGGGGGCATCGTCGGGGGTATCACTGGCGGACTCCTGATGAGCCTCGCAACGACCACGTTCGGCGTGAACCACATCGTCGCCGGCGTCGCCATCAATCTGATCGCGCCGGGCGTCTCCAGATTCATGGCGGCGAACCTCTTCGAGGGGGTCCAGGGCGGATCGGTCACCAGCTCACCCGGCATCAACGGAGAAATGGGATCGATCACGGTGCCGTTCCTCTCCGGCGGCACCGTCTTCGGCTGGGAGAGTCCCGATGTCCTCGGGGCTCTCGAGGACACCGGGTGGTTCATGATCGCGGACATCGCGGGGCTGCTGAAGGGGCTGACGACCGACGTGTCCTATGACGTCGTTCTCACGATGGGCCTCTTCGTGGGCATCGCCTACCTGTTGTGGCACACCCCGATCGGCCTGCGGTTGCGGTCGGCGGGCGAACGCCCTGCGGCGGCGGACTCTCTCGGCGTGTCGGTCCACGGCATGCGCTACCTCGGCCTCACTCTGTCGGGCGCGCTCGCCGGGATGGGCGGAGCGGTCCTGGTGCTGTTCGCGGGTCGCTACCAGGAGAACCAGGTGGCCGGCCGTGGCTTCCTGGGACTCGCCACGATGATCTTCGGCAACTGGATGCCGGCCGGGACCGCTGCCGGAGCCGGCTTGTTCGGCTACGCCCAGGGCATCACGTTGCGCACCAACCCCGCCGAACTGGTGCGTACGCTGCTCCTCGCAGCGGCGATCGGGCTCGTGTTGGTGGCGATCTGGATGGCTGCGCGGCAGCAGTGGACGGGAATGGGCATCATGCTGCTGATCGCCCTCGCCGGCCTCTGGGCCTACGCCGTCGCCGAACGGCCCAACAACCAACTCGTCTTCGTGACCCCCTACGTCGTCACGCTCATCGCCGTCTCGGTGCGCGGACAGCGACTACGAATGCCCGCCGAAGAGGGCATCCCGTGGTTCAAGGGCATGCAATGAGGGCGGCGCCCCTACGCGGGCGTCTTCGCGGCGCACCTCTGGGTCTCTGACCCACCCCGCTGGCTACGCTCGCCCTGCGACGCCCGGAGGGGCACCGAGAGGGGTTTCGTGAAGCGCATCATCTCCGCCATCGCCGCCTGCGGCCTCGTGGTCGCCGCCTGCGCGTCCGACGATGACAGTTCGGCCAACGGGGTTCCGGCCACCCCAGAGACAACCGAGACCGTTCCACCGGTCGCCACCGAGGCACCGGTCGAGACCCACGCAGCTCCTTCGGCGGAGGCTCCCGAACCCACAGGAGCGCCTGCAGCCGTGGAGACCACGACCACGATCGATCCGGCCGAGGCGCAGACGGCGGAACAGATCAACGAGTACATCGCCGAGGCGGCGGCATTCGACCAGGTCGGTGCAGACGCACAGTTCCCGCAGGGCCTCACGTTCGACGCCGGCGGCGCACCCGGGTACAGCCGCTACGTCTTCCGCGACAACGGGGAGGAGGTCGTCCCGACCCTCGTCGAAGGGCCGGTGAGCGATGCGGTCCGCTGCCAGGAGGCGGACCTCCCCTGCTCGTACCTCGAGCTGAAGGAGCTCCTCGAGTCGGGCGACGAGATCCCACCTGAGCTCTCCATGACCCGCGATCAGCTGCGCCGGCTGGTCGGCCAGCTCGACGAGGTCAACGCGTTCGCCGAACTCCACCGCGACGTGAACGCCGCGTGTGCCAACGGGTTCGTCAGCGATCGCATCCAGACCGCCAACATGGGCTCGCACCTCTATCGGGGCGATTGGATCGCCGACGGCTTCGACCCGTCCCGTCCCGAGATCCTCCTCTACGCCCTCGCCGACGGTTCTCAGCCCGACGGCGCGCTCGGGCAATGCCGCGACGGCGTGTGGGACGGCGAGCCGATGAAGCTCGTCGGTGCCTCGTTCCTCATCCCGCCGCAGGTCATCGGCAACGAGCACCCGGACACCTTCGTGGGACCACTCGACAACTGGCACATCCACTACAACCTCTGTCGTGGCAACAGCCAGGGCCGGGACACGTTCGTGCCTCGCTCCGACTGCGAGGCCGGTGGGGGTAGCTTCTCCGAGGCTCTCGGGTGGATGCTGCACGCCTGGGTCGACCCCGACCACGACAACCAACTCGGTGTGTTCTCCATGTGGAATTCCACGATCGCCCCGGCCATCGACGCGTCCGTCATCCGGGACACCCGGCAGGTGCGCGGGGCGGACTTCCCGGATGGAGCGCAGCAGAGCCTGATCACGGATTTGCTCTACACCGGGGAGCTGACGGTGAAGCCGGGCCAATCGATCTTCTTCAACAACGTCGACTCCGTCCCCCACACGGTGTCGGCCGGCACCCCCGAGGATCCGGCGCTCGACGACTTCGACAGTGGCCTCCTCACCCCCGGCAGCAACTACGAACTCACCCTCGAACAGCCCGGGGTGTATTCGGTCTTCTGCAGCCTCCACCCCGACATGCTCACCACGGTCACCGTCGAGGAGTAGCGGAATCGGCACGTCGACCGACATTCGACGGGTAGCTTCCGGGGCGTGCTCACTCCAGAACAGGTCGAACGGTACGAGACCGACGGGTTCGTCGCGATCGAAGGCTTCGCCGGAGCCGACGAGTGCGCCGCACTCGCGCAGCGGGCGAACGAGATCGTTCACGAATGGGAGCCCACCGACGCCCGGTCGGTCTTCACCACCAACGAACAGACCCGGCACTCCGACCGGGAGTTCTTCGAGTCCGGGTCGACCGTCTGGTGCTTCTTCGAGGAAGGGGCGCTCGACGCCGAGGGCGATCTCGCCGTCGACAAGGCCACGTCGATCAACAAGATCGGCCACGCCCAGCACGACCTCGACGATGTGTTCCGGGAGTTCTCCTACGCGCCCCGGCTCGCCGAGGTGGCCGATGCCATCGGGATGGCCGACCCGCGGGCGCTCCAGTCGATGTACATCTTCAAGCAGCCCTACATCGGCGGTGAGGTCGGGTGCCACCAGGATGCTGCGTTCCTCTACACCGACCCCATCACCGTCACCGGGTTCTGGTTCGCCATCGAGGACGCCACCGTCGACAACGGCTGCCTCTGGGCGGCCCCCGGCGGCCACCGCGGCCCGCTCCGCCAGCGTTTCATGCGCGACGATCTCGACGAACCGGCCAGCGCCCTCGGCACGGTGTTCGAGACCCTCGACGACACCCCGTTGCCCGAACCGCCACCGCACGGTGAGTCGCTCGTTCCGCTGGAGGTGCCACGGGGGACACTGGTGGTGTTGAACGGGCTGCTGCCCCACTGGAGCGACGTCAACCGCAGCGGGAAGAGCAGGCACGCCTACACGCTCCACTGCATCTCGGGGAGCGCCCACTACCCCGACTGGAACTGGCTCCAACGACCACAGAACATGCCGCTCCACGCGCTGGGTAGTGTTCCCGCATGATCGACCAGGGATTCGCCGAGATCCTCCATCGGGCTCCGAAGGTGCTGCTCCACGATCACCTCGACGGTGGACTCCGCCCCTCGTCCGTGGTCGAGTTGGCGAGCGAGTTCGGCTACACCGGCCTCCCGACGACCGACGTCGGCGAGTTGGCGACCTGGTTCAACCGCGGTGCCAAGCGCAACGACCTCGTCCTCTACCTCGAGACGTTCGCCCACACCGTCGGGGTGATGCAGCACCGCGACGCGATCGAGCGGGTTGCCTACGAGTGCGCGGTCGACCTGCATCACGACGGTGTCGTGTACGCCGAGGTTCGCTTCGCCCCCGAACTCCACACCGAGGCCGGTCTGACGCTCGACGAGGTGATGGACGCCGTGCTGGAAGGTTTCCGCCGCGGCGCCACCGAAACGGGCATCACGATCTACGCCATCGCCTCGGCGATGCGCACCGCCGCACACAGCTTCGAGATCGCCGACCTGGCCGTGCGCTACCGCGACGCCGGCGTGGTCGGGTTCGACATCGCCGGCGCCGAGGCCGGCTACCCGCCCACCCGCCACCTCGATGCGTTCCAGTACGTGATGCGGGAGAACTTCCACACCACGGTGCACGCAGGCGAGGCCTTCGGGCTCCCGTCCATCTGGGAGGCGCTCCAATTCTGCGGCGCCGAGCGGCTCGGTCACGGCGTCCGGCTGATCGACGACATCGAGGTCGACGCCGGCGGGAACGCCACCCTCGGACGGCTCGCCACGTACGTGCGCGACCGGCGCATCCCCCTCGAGCTCTGCCCCACCTCGAACGTGAACACCGGCGTCGTCGGGTCGATCGCCGAGCACCCGATCGGGCTGCTGCGGCGCCTCCAGTTCCGGGTCACGGTCAACACCGACAACCGACTCATGAGCGACACCTCGATGACCAACGAGATGATGCAGCTCGCCGACGCGTTCGGGTGGGATCTCGACGACTTCCAGTGGCTCACCGTGAACGCGATGAAGTCGGCATTCGCGCCGTTCCCCGAGCGGCTCCGGTTGATCAACGGGAAGATCAAGCCGCGCTACGCGGTCCTCAAGGCCGACGCCGAACTGGGAACCTGACCGGATCACGCATCACG
>CBFCWZ010000277.1:0-4985 GCA_965601935.1 uncultured Ilumatobacteraceae bacterium | reverse complement strand
CTCGGGGAGATCGAGGCGCCCGCTCTGGTCCTGGCCGGCGAACGGGACGCCAAGTTCCGCGCTCTCGGCGAACGGCTGGCATCGGCGATCCCCGATGCCACCCTCGAGGTGATCGCCGACGCCGGCCACAGCGTGCACCTCGAACAACCCACCGCAACAGCCGCCACGATCGCCACCTGGCTCGGTGTCTGACACCTGTTGCAGGTTGGCGTTGCAGCTTCAGCCGCCGAGGGCCAGGCCGATCGACGCGGTGAGACCGAACGCCATCTGGAGCCTGCCGGTGGCGCCGAGCACCGGAATCAGTGCCAGGCCCTTCGCCCCGCTCAGGGTGATGCGGGCGGGAGCGAGGGCGAGTGGGGCCGACACGAGGGCCAGCAGCACCCACGGACGCCAGGCCGCTCCCCCGGCCACGCAGCCGTAGGCGGCCACGAGCAGGACGACATAGAACCAGCGGGTCCGGGCGTCACCGAGGCGGACCGCAAGGGTGCGCTTGCCCGACTCGGTGTCGGTCGGGATGTCGCGCAGGTTGTTGATGACGAGGAGCGCACAGGCGAGTGAGCCGGTGGCGCACCCCATCACGATCGAGAGGCCGGTGATGTCCTCGACGGCCACGTAGGTGGTTCCGACGGTGGCGACGAGCCCGAAGAACACGAAGACGAACGCCTCGCCGAGGCCGAGGTAGCCGTACGGCTTCGGGCCGCCCGTGTAGAACCAGCCCGCCGCGATCGCGGCGACGCCGACGGCGAGGAGCCAGAGAGAGGTGTCGATGGCGAGGACCAGCCCGGCCAGCGCAGCGACGCCGAAGCTGGCGAACGCCGCCCGCTTCACCTCCGAGGGCGTCGCGAGACCGCTGGCGACGAGACGCTGCGGACCGACCCGAACATCGTCGGTGCCCCTGATCCCGTCGCTGTAGTCGTTGGCGTAGTTCACCCCGACCTGTAGGGCGAGGCTGACGAGGAGCGCGAGGAGGACCCTCCACCACACGATGTCGCCGACACCGACTGCCGCCGTGGCGCCGACCGCAACAGGGACGACGGCCGCTGGAAGGGTGCGGGGGCGGGCTCCAGTGATCCAGCGCTGCATGGGTCGGCCATGATGTTGCCATGACGGAGCTGTGGAAACTGGGAGCACTGGAGCTGGCGGAGAAGATCCGCTCGAAGGAAGCCTCGAGCCATGAGGTGCTGGAAGCCCACATCGCCCGCGTCGAGGAGGTGAACGGCGCGCTCAACGCGGTCGTCCGGTTGCTCGCCGACGAGGCACGAGCAGCCGCCGAGGCCGCCGATGCGGCCGTCGTCGCCGGCGAGGACCTCCCCCCGCTGCACGGCGTGCCGTGCACCGTGAAGGAGAACATCGACCTCGCCGGCACTCCGACCACGCAGGGCGTCATCGCCTTCGCCGAGGCCGTGTCGGCCACCGACGCGCCGACGGTCACGCGGATGCGCGCCGCAGGGGCGATTCCGTTCGCGCGGACGAACCTCCCCGACTTCGGACTCCGGGTCCACACCGAGTCCCAGCTGCACGGTCTCACCGTGAATCCGTGGAACCCCGCGGTCACGGCGGGTGGCTCGAGCGGTGGCGAGGGTTCTGCGATCGCCAGCGGGATGAGCCCGATGGGTCTCGGCAACGACATCGGCGGTTCGCTGCGGAATCCGGCGCACTGCTGCGGCATCTCCTCCATCAAGCCGAGTGCCGGCGTGGTCCCCATGGCGACCGAGATCGAGCCGAGGGACCAGTTGCTGTCGTCTCAGTTCATGGTGGTCGAAGGTCCGATGGCTCGCCGCGTCGAGGACGTGCGCGCCGGCCTGGAGATCCTGGCCGGGCCCGACATCCGGGACCCCCGTTCGCTCCCGGTCCGACTCACCGACGCGGCACCGGGAGAGCGGATGAAGGTGGCCGTGATGGCAGAACCACCTGCCGGCACGACCGACCCCGACGTCGCAGCTGCCATCCGGTCGGTGGGCGACAAGCTGGCCGACGCCGGCCACGAGGTCGTCGAGGCCACGCCACCCGACATCGAGCGGGTGATGGAATTGTGGGCCGCGCTTCTGCTCGCCGACGTGCGGGCGCAGAAGGAGTTGCTCACGATGGTCATGGGGGACGCGGGCGTCCAGATACTCGATGCGTTCGACGAGAACCAGCCACCGACCCAGTTCCCCGACAACGTGCTGATCCACTCCGATCGGTTCCGTCTGATGCGGGAGTGGTCGGAGTTCTTCGCCGACCACCCGGTACTCCTCGCTCCGGTGTGGTCACAACCTGCGTTCGAGCACGGTGCCGACCTGACCATGGGCAGCGACGGGCTGACCAACTGCATCCGTCCCGTGATGCCCGCCAACATGCTCGGACTCCCGGCAGCCGTGACTCCCGCGGGGATGGCGGGCGACCTGCCGGTCGGGGTGCAGGTGATCGGCGACCGCTTCACCGACTTGCGCTGCCTCACGATCGCTGCAGAGATCGAGTCACTCGTCGGCGCGCTGACGCCGATCGATCCGCGCTGAGGTGGGCCGCCTCGTCGCTCTCGATCTGCCAGGTGGGCCCGAGTTCGTCGACGAGCTGAAGAGGATCTGGGACCGCGGTGACGCCGCATTCCCCGTCGACCTCCGTCTGCCCTCCACGGCCCGCGGGGCGCTGCGGACGGCGATGCGCGTCGGAGAAGAGGTGGACGATGGCGACGCCCTCGTCATGGCCACGAGTGGATCCACCGGCTCTCCGAAGGGCGTCGTGCTGACGCACGACGCAGTGGCGGCGTCGGCCGCAGCCTCGAACTCCCGGCTCGGTGTGACGGCGGCCGACCACTGGCTCGCCTGCCTCCCCCTTTCCCATGTGGGCGGTCTCTCCGTGGTGACACGGGCTCTCCAGGCAGGGGCGCGGCTCACGGTCCGGCCGGGCTTCGACGCCGCCGAGGTGAACGCCTCGGACGCAACGCTCGTCTCCCTCGTCCCGACGGCGATGAGACGAATCGAGACGTACCGCTGGCGAAGGATCCTGCTCGGCGGGAGTGCGCCGCCCGACGAGCTGCCGCCCAACGTCGTGACGACCTACGGAATGACCGAGACCGGCAGTGGCGTGGTGTACGACGGCGTGCCGCTCGACGGCGTCGAGGTCGAGATCAGCGACGAGGGCGAGATCCGACTCCGTGGCCCGATGCTGCTGCGCTGCTACCGCGATGGACGCGACCCGAAGGACGCCGATGGGTGGCTCGACACGGGTGACCTCGGTGCCTGGACCGACGACGGCCACCTCGAGGTCCACGGCCGAGCCGGCGACCTCATCATCACCGGCGGCGAGAACGTCTGGCCGACCGCCGTGGAGGATCTCGTCGCGACCCACCCGGATGTGGCCGACGTGTTGGTGCGCGGGGTGCACGACCCCGAATGGGGCCAGATCGTGGAGGCGCTCGTCGTGCCTCGCGGGGACCCACCGACGTTGGAGGATCTACGTGCGCACGTCAAGGAATCGGCGCCGGCCTTCATGGCGCCGCGTCGCTTGACCCTGGTCGACGCGATCCCCCGAACAGCCCTGGGCAAACCCCGCCGCTGACGATCCTCGAGTCTGCGACCAGCAGCCGCGCACTGCTCTGGAAGGAGAGCCGAACGGCCGCGATCGGTGCACCCCGCGACCAGCACCCGTGCATTGCTCTGGAAGGGGGCCGGGCGTTCGGGATCGGTCAACTGTCGAACTGGGTGCACAAACCGCCGGAAACCGAACGAATCTGCACCCAGAACGACGGGCTCGGCGATCGGGTCAGCCGATGGCGGCGGCGGGGGCGACGCCGGCTCCGCCGTCGATCACGTAGGTCTCGCCGGTGATCCAGCTGGCGGCATCACTCACGAGGAAGGTGGCGAGGCCGGCGATGTCCTCCGGCTCGCCGAGCCGCTGCGTCGGGAGACGCGCGGCGAGCTGGTCGCCGAAGTTCTCCACGAGGACGGCGGCGAAGTCGGTCTTCACGAGCCCCGGCGCGATCCCGACCACGCGGGTCGGGCCCAGCTCGGAGGCGAGCTGACGCGTGAGGTGGATCACCGCCGCCTTGGTCAGGTTGTAGACGCCCAGCGCTCCCTCGGCGCGCATTCCGCCCACCGACGCCACGTTGAGGATCACGCCCGGCTCGTCCTTGAACGCCAGCTTCCACGCAGCCTGCGACCAGAACAGCGGCGCCTTCAAGTTGACCTGCATCGTCTTGTCGTACCGGCCTTCGTCGACCTCCATGGTCGGCCCGTAGTAGGGGTTCGTCGCCGCGTTGTTGATCAGGATGTCGAGCGAGCCGAACCGCTCCAGCGTCGCGTTCACGGCGGCCTCGCCCGCGCCGTCGGCTCCGGCGTTCACGGCGAACACGTCGACCTCGCCGGTCATCTCGGCGGCCGCCGCTTCGAGCGCCTCCTGCTTCCGACTGTTCAGCATGACGTTTGCCCCCGACGCCGCCAGCTCGGCAGCAATGGCCTTGCCGATTCCCCTTGACGCTCCGGTGACGAGCGCCGTCTTCCCCTGCAGTGAGATCTCCATGACGCGGCAACCTACGACCCGGGTACGGGAGAGGCGAAACCCGAGGGGTCAGCCGGGATGGATCTGGCGGAAGCCCCGGGGAGCGGCGCCGTTCCAGTGGTGCCGCTCCAACAGCGCGACTTCGCGTGCCCGCATCGCCTCGGCCTCGTCCGGCTCGGCGTGGTCGTGGCCGAGGATGTGCAGCACGCCGTGCACCACGAGCAGTGCAATCTCGTCGTCCAGCGTTCCGGCATGGTCAGAGGCCTGGGCGGCGGCCACGACGGGGCTGAGCACCACGTCGCCGAGAAGGGTCGGCACACCTGGCACCGGCTCGTCGTCGAGTGGGAACGACAACACGTCGGTCGGCCCCGACGCACCCATGTGTTCTTCGTTGAGAGCGGCGATCTCGTCGCGATCGATGAACGTGAGGGTCAGCTCCCCCTCCGCGCCTTCCGTGGAGAGGGCAGCGGCGGCCAGGGCCTGCCAGCGGCCGAGATCGATCAGGG
>CBFCWZ010000276.1:0-4987 GCA_965601935.1 uncultured Ilumatobacteraceae bacterium | reverse complement strand
CTGACACCATCGCGGCGACATCAGGCATCGACCGAGACGATGTGGTGGTCGGAGACGTTGACGGGGAGGGGGCCGTCGTCGGTGGCGACCACGATGTCCTCGAGACGCATCCCGAACTCTCCGGGCACGTAGATCCCAGGTTCGATACTGAACGCGTGTCCGGCGGCGAGCGGGAGCGTGTTGCCGCTGACGATGTACGGGTCCTCGTGCTCCTCCATTCCGATGCCGTGGCCCGTGCGGTGGATGAAGAACTCGCCGTATCCGGCGGCGGCGATGACGTCGCGGGCTGCCGAGTCGACGTCTTCGCACGGCGTCCCGACCACCGCCGATTCCACCGCGGCTTCCTGCGCTTCGTGGAGCACCGCATAGGCCTCGGCGACCTGGGGACTGATCTCCCCGGTGACGACACAGCGGGTGGTGTCGGAGCAGTAGCCGTCCATCGTTCCGCCGAAGTCGCACAACACGATCTCGTCGGGCCGGATCACGCGCCCGCCCGCGTGGTGGTGCGGGCTCGCCGCGTTCTCTCCCGCCGCCACGATGGCGAAGTTCACTTTCTGGTGGCCCTCCTCGATGATCCGGCGGGCCAGGTGGGCCGACACCTCGGCCTCAGTGCGCCCGACGAGTGGGATCTCACCCCGCTGCAGTTCACCGGCGATCCGGTCGACGGCAGCGCCCGCACGGGCGAGCGCGCGAATCTCCGCGGCGTCCTTGGTCATCCTCAGCGGCCCGACCACCTCGACCGCCCGGCGGAATTCGGCCGCCGGAAGGTGCCCGAGCAGCTCCACCAGGAACCGCGCCCACATCTGGTCGCCAACGGCGAGGGAGGACGCACCGCTGACGAGTTCGGCCACCGCGGCGACCGGGTCGTCGGTCTCCGACCAGGGCGACAGCGTGAACACGCCCGGCTGGGCGGCCACCCGAGGAGCTTCGAGCTCCGGGATCAACAGCGTGGCGTCGCCGTCGCGTGGCACGACCAGCATCGTCAGCCGCTCGAGGGGCATTGCCGTGTACCCGGACAGGTACGGCAGGTCGTGGCCCACCGACAGCAGGACTGCGTCGACGCCTTGTTCTTCCATCGCCGCACGCGTGCGGGCGAGCCGGTCGAGATACACGGACGGATCGGTGGAGGTCACCCGACCATTCTCACCGGGCGAGGAGACGGGACGGCAACTTCAGCCGCGATCGATGCCCGATCCCGCCGCGGGGATCGTTCCGAGCTTGCCGGCCTGGTAGTCGTCGACGGCTCGGATGATCTCGTCGCGGGTGTTCATCACGAACGGCCCATAGCGGGCGATCGGCTCGTTCAGGGGCTCTCCCGCGAGCAACAGCGCCTCGGCCGAACCGTCGGCCGCGACGGCGACCTCACCGGTCGAGCGGTCGAGCACCACGAGCTGCCCTTCGGCAGCTGCCGAGCCGTTGACGTCGACTGCTCCCTCGAACACATAGACGAGAGCGGTCTCGCCCGCCGCGACATCCCACTCGACGGTCTCGCCCGCGGCGAGGCTGACGTGGGCGTAGGTCACCGGGATGGTGGTCTCGACCGGGCCGCGGGCACCGGCGACCTCACCGGCGAGCACGCGCAGCTTCCCGCCGGCCGGGAGGTCCACGCGGGTGAACTCATCGGCTTCGAAGCCCTGGTAGCGGGGCGGGATCATCTTGTCGGCGGCGCGCAGGTTGACCCAGAGCTGAAAACCGTGCGAACGCCCGCCGCCTCGCCGCACGTCCTCCGGCGGCATCTCGCTGTGGACGACACCGGCGCCGGCAGTCATCCACTGGACGGCCCCCGGGCCGATGACGCCGACGGCGCCGGTCGAGTCGCGGTGCTCCATCGCACCTTCGAGCATGTAGGTGACGGTCTCGAAGCCGCGGTGGGGATGATCGGGCGCACCGATCGCCTCGCCGGGGCCGTACTCGACGGGCCCCATCTCATCGAGCAGGAGGAACGGATCGAGCTGGTCGAGGCCGGCGGTGGGGAACGGACGGCGGACCACGAAGCCTCCGCCTTCCGTCTGGCGGTGGGCGGTGATCACTCGGGCCACTGGCCGCTGTGCCGGCACAGAGTTCTCGGTCGTCGTCATGGCATCGAACCTATCCACATTTCCTTGCGATCACAACTATCTAGCCGCCCTCACGCGCGTCGGCAGGCCTCCAGGGCCCGCACCGTCGCCGGGCCGTATCCGCCTCCGAACTTGATGGCGTGCACTGTGAGCGGAGCCAGTTGATGCAACGGCACCCGTTCCTCGAATCCCTCGGCCAGCGGGAAGACCTCCTCGTAGGCCCCGAAGCAATCCCGACCGAACCCTCCGAACAGCAGCATCATCGACAGGTCGAACTCGCGGTGCCCGCCGTGAACGGCCGGGTCGATCAGCCAGCTCCTCCCCCTCTCGTCGACGAGACGATTCCCGGCCCAGAGGTCCACGTGCAGAAGGCTCGGCGGCTCGGCGGGCACACCAAGGTCGGGCAATCTCGCGGCGAGCGCCTCCAGCTCTGAGATCGCGGCGGCCGGGAGCGCCCCACCGTCTGCCGCCAGACGCGCCAGGGGAAGGAGTCGGTTCTGGGCGTAGAACTCCGCCCAGTCGTCGGTCGGTTCGTTGGGCAGACCGCGGCTGCCGGTACTCCGCCGATCGGGCCGCCCGAAGGCCGACCAGTCCACACGGTGCAGTTCGGCCAGACCGCGACCGAGTTCCTCCTCCGTCGAATCGACCGGCCTCCCTTCCTCGATCCACTCCAGGACGAGTGCGTCCGCGGCCACCGCCAACACCTCGGGGATCGGCAGGGTGCCGGTACCGCGTAGCCACTCGAGGCCGGCCGCCTCGGTCAGGAAGAAGCCCGGTGGAGGCGCCCGGTGCGTCTTGGCGAACACGGTTCGGCCATCGGAGAGTTCCAGCCGGAACGACTCGGCGACATCGCCACCACCGAGACGGGCCCGCGACCTGATCTCGGTGCCCGTCCCACCCTCGACGAGGGCCACGATGGGATCGGGGCCACCATTCGACATACAGTCAGCCTCGCACGCCGCCGGTCGGCCCCGGACCCACCTGACAGACTCCCGGCCATGGACGAAGCGATCACAGCCGGCGGGCCGACCAGCGCCGGGCCATTCCGGCGCAGCGAGCACGCGATGTCCCACATCGTGTACGGCCTGATCCTGGCGGTGTCCACATTGGGCGAGCTGATCGATCACGAGGTCGACGCTCGCGACGGCGCGGCAGCCCTCTACGCCACAGGGCTCGTGCTCCTCGCCGCTCACCTCTTCTCCGACGTCGTGGCCCGCATGATCGCCGGCAACGACGATGTCCGACTCGGCAGCGTCATCCGCATCGGCACCGAGGACCTCTCGGTCGCGCTCGGAGGGTTCGCGATGGGATCGGCCATGCTCGTCGCCGACCTGGTGGAGGCAGACCCATCGACGGCGATGACCGCGTGCTTCCTCGGGGCGATGGGGTGGCTCGCTGTCCAGACCTTCATCGCGCTGCGCCGGCACTCGTACGCGCTCCGCCTCACCATGGCCACACTGGCCGTCGTTCTGGCAACGGTGATCGTGGCGCTCGAGAACCTGCACTGAACGCACTCGAAACATCGCCCCGCAAGGTGGCACGGCGCTTCAGTCACGATACCCTATGGGGTATGCAGTCGACCCCCACCCAGATCGACGTCTACTGGCGCCCCGGATGCGCCTTCTGCCGTTCCCTGAAGCGCCAACTCGACAAACTGGGGCTCGAGCGGGTCGAGCACAACATCTGGGACGACGACGAGGCGGCCGCCATCGTCCGCTTCTTCGCCGACGGCCACGAGACGGTGCCCACCGTGGTGATCGGCGACGTCGGCCTCGTCAACCCGAAGGCCAAGGACGTTCTTGCCGTCCTCGGCGCCGAAGCCCCCCACCTGCTCCCGGCCGATGTCCCCCACCCCGATCAGGGCACCGTCGGCAAGCTCGTCACCCGCCTCCTCAAGGCCTGAAGCCGTCCCGAGCACCACCCGTCCGACCGGCACGGCGACCTCCAGGGACCAGACCTGGCCCGAGGGGAGGACCCAGGTCCGGTCCGAATGGCCCACCCCGAGGCATCGAGGCTCGTGAACGCCCCCATGGCGGGCACCCTGGAGCGGGGTGTACCGTCCACTCATGGCCGCGAGCGACAGTCCTGCCAGGCCGTCCGGGATGGAGGGAACCGAAATCGTCGACTCCGTGGTCGACCTGATCGGCAACACCCCGCTCGTACGGATGAAGCGGATCAGCGAACTCGAGGGCATCGAGTGCACGCTCGCGATGAAGCACGAGGTCACCAATCCCGGTGGCAGCTCCAAGGACCGGCCGGCACTGGAGATGATCCTCGCTGCCGAGGCCAGTGGCGAACTGAAGCCGGGCGGGACCATCGTCGAACCCACGAGCGGCAACACCGGCGTGGGCCTGGCGATCGTGGCCGCCCAACGCGGCTACTCGTGCGTCTTCGTGATGACCGACAAGGTCGCCCCCGAGAAGATCGACCTGCTCAAGGCGTACGGCGCAGAGGTCGTCGTGTGCCCCGTCGCCGTCGAACCCGACGATCCGCAGAGCTACTACAAGGTCGCCGAACGCCTCACGTTCGAACTCGACGCGTTCCGGCCGAACCAGTACCACAACCCGTGGAATCCAGAGGCCCACGTCAAGACCACCGGCCCCGAACTGTGGAGCCAGACCGACGGCCGGATCACCCACTTCGTCGCCGGTGCAGGCACCTGCGGGAGCATCACCGGGGTCGCCCGCTACCTGAAGACGGTGAACCCCGATGTGAAGATCATCGCCGCCGATCCGGAGGGCTCGGTCTTCTCCGGCGGATCGGGACGCCCCTACCTGGTCGAGGGCGTCGGTGAGGACTTCTTCCCGGCTGCGTGGGAGCCGGAACTGCTCGACGACATCATCGCCATCAGCGACGAGGAATCGTTCCTCACCGCCCGCTACGTGAGCGAGGCCGAGGGAATCCTGATCGGTGGCTCCGGCGGCATGGCC
>CBFCWZ010000275.1:0-5017 GCA_965601935.1 uncultured Ilumatobacteraceae bacterium | reverse complement strand
CAGCCACGCCTCGATGTGGGCGACGGTCAACTGGTCGAGCTGGCGCCCACCGATCCGGCCGGCAGGAACGATGTGCCGTTCGACCCGCGGCCGCAACCGGAGGATCGTGCTCTCCTCCTTCGTGCCCTCGTTCTGCTCCAGGTGTGTCAGCCACTCGTCGGCGAGGTCGCCCACCGTGATCGACTTCCTGCGCACGTCGACGCCAGCGTCCTGCTGGCGTTGGAGCTGGCGCAGCTTGTCGGCGACGGCCTTGCGGGTCGGGCCCGTGATCTTCTTCCGCAACCGCTTGCCGTCCGGGCCGACACCGAGGTCGACCGAGGCGATCCAGCGTTCGACCGTCACGCCGCTCCCGGGCCGCGCCTCGTCGCTCCGATAGATCGACCCCCTTACCGTGCGAACGACTCGGTGTGCTGGCCATGCCGAACCCCCTCCGTCGGACCACCCCACTCCACGCTTCGAATGGCTCCCGGCGTGGCCGAAAACGGTCGAACCCCCGGCCCGGACTGCTGTCGCAGCACCGTGACCAGGGGTTCTTTGGTCGGGGTGGGGAGATTTGAACTCCCGGCCTCCACGTCCCGAACGTGGCGCGCTAGCCAAACTGCGCTACACCCCGTAGCGGCGGGAAATCCTATCCGGCAGTCGCCGGTTCTTCCTCGGACGAATCCGCGGCCCGCTCTGCGTCGGCTTCGTCGTCGGAGACCTCAGGAACCTCTTCGACCGGGAGACCCTCGGTGTAGGTACCGCCGTCGAGGATCGCGATGGCGGCCTTGCGGAGGCGCAGCGAATCGAGCGGCTTGATGAGCCAGCCCTCGGCGCCGGAACGGCGGGCGAGGTGAAGGTCGGCCTGACGGTCGAGCAGCATCAGCACCGGAACGTGGGGGAGCACACCCGCCGACTCGTCGAGACGCAGATCCATCGTGACGGCCATGCCCCCCATGGTGCCGATCTGCAGGTCGAGGATTGCCAGGTCGGGGGTCTTCTCCTTCACCTGGCCGGCAACGGCGCGGCCGTCGCGGCACACCGTGAACGTGTCGTCCTCTCCCCCGAGGGCTCCGGTGACCGCCTCGACGATCCAGTCGGCGTCGGTGGCAAGCAGGATGTGCACGACGAGAACGCTACCCGCGAGCGGCGCCGGGATCGAAGTGCCCGTCCCGGCGGGCCCACCTCACCCGTTCGCGTCGACGATCCTGTGCACCGGTCCACACACATCTCGACCAGAACGGAGGCATGGGTCATGCATCCGGGCTGGGGGGAAAGAGGCAACCGCGGATCTCCGCGAGGCCGTCCAGGTCGTGGACGTCGGAATCGAGCAGCGGGACTTCAGCGAGAGGTGCAGTTCCCACCGACGCGGCGAGCGGGGCCACCACACCCGACTCGGACTCGGTGATCGCCCGCAGTTCGGCCAGGTTCTCCCAGAGGACCGCCAGCTCCGGATTCCCCGCCTCCCGCGCTTCCCGCGCGGCCGACTCCGCCTCGTCACGCGAGCCGTCCCCGAAGTGAGGGTGGGCCCGGTTGACGATGGCGGCGTCGACCCCGACCCCCTGACGGTCGAGCTGGGCGGCGAACCACACTGCCTCTTCGATGGTGTCGTGGCGCGGTGAGGCCACCACGACGAACGAGGTCTCGGGTGAACGAATGAGCGCGACGACGTCGTCGGCCCGCTCGCGGAATCCACCCTCCATTCCCGCGAACGCCTGGAAGAAGGCGACTGCGTCAGCGAGCACGTCCGAGCCGACGACCCGGCCGATGGCCCGGAGAACCGGCTGGGAGGCAGTGCCGACGACTGCCAGGCCGGCGCGAGTCGGCAACATCACCAGCTTGAACACCCGGCTGTCGAGGAACCGGGAGAGCACACCGGGCGCCTCCAGGAAGTCGAGGGCGTTGCGGCTCGGCGGCGTGTCGACGACCACCAGGTCGAAGCGCTCGTCGGCGTGGAGGGCGTAGAGCATCTCGGCAGCCATGTACTCCTGGGTCCCGCTGAGCGAGGAGGCGATACTGCGATAGAAGCCATTGTCCACGATCCGCTCGACCTGGGCCGGGTCGGCGGCGTAGCGGTGCACCAGCCCGTCAAAGGTGGCGGCCGTGTCGAGCATCAGCGCCCACAGTTCGCCGTCGGCTCCAGGAAGATCGATCCGCTGCGGCTCGGCGGACAAGCCGTCGGGGAGCCCGAGCGCGTCGGCGAGGCGGCGGGCCGGGTCGATCGTCACGACCGCTGCCCGTCGGCCGCGACGCGCGGCCTCCAAACCGAGCACCGCTGCGGTGGTCGTCTTGCCGACCCCACCGGAACCGCAGCAGACCACCACCTCGGCGGCATCGAGTACCTCGCCGATGTCGGCATGCACGACGTGGTCACGTTCGGGAGGCGTCACGGTCACCGCTCGGCCTCCGCATCGGACCGGGCATACGACAGGCGGGCGGCGAGATTCTCGATGTCGGCGGTCCGCAGCCCCGCCACCGGCTGCATCGGAATCCACACCTGGCGGAGCGGCAGTCGCTCCGACAGCCGGGTCAGCTCCTCCGACTCCATCTGCCGGCGGGCGCTTCTGAACTCGAACGCCGCGATCAGATCGGGAGCCTCTTCGAGCGCGCTCGCCGCCGACGCGGTGGCGGGGAGCCGGACGCCCGTGTCGACGTGGTTGACGACAACCGGCCCCAACCGGATCCCCAGGTCCTCCTCGAGGGCGAATGCGGTTTCGACGAGCTCGTTCACCGGGGTCGTCTCGGGAAGGGTCACGAGCACGGTCTGGAAGCGCTCGCGGTCGTGGAGCAGGTCCAACACCTCGTCTGCTTGGCTCCTCACGGGCCCACCCCGGGCCGCCTCACCGAGACCACGGGCGGAGGTGAGGAACGTGATGGCGTGCCCGGCGGCCGGACCGTCGACGACGATCAGATCCCACGAGCCGTCGCGGGCCAGCTGCTTCACCTTGCCGAGGACGACCACGTCGTCGATCCCGGGTGCCGCAGTTCCGATGAGGTCGATGACTCCGGTCTTGTTGAGGCGTTTCGCGATCCGGCGGAAGCCGTGGTCGCGCAGGTACTCGTCGAGCAGATCAGGAGCCGAGAGGTGGCGCACCTCGATGCCGGGTAGCAGCTCGTCGAGGGCCGGCTTGCCGTCCAGCTCCACGACGAGCACGCGCCGTCCCGCATCGGCTGCCGCGCGGGCGATCACAGCCGTTACCGTTGTCTTTCCCACACCCCCCTTACCCGCCACCACCACGACGTGGCCGGCGGTCAACGACGGCAGCGGATTGTCGCTCTCCGGAGGCACCTTTGCGCAGACTAGTGATCGGCCTCGTGGCCATCTCGGCCGGGCTCGGATTGTTCGCGGGCAATGCACGGGCCCAGGACGATGGAGACGACACCGGCGACGCCGTCACGACCGGCCTCGACACCACCGACGTGGCGGCCGTCGACGTGCTCCAGGTGAGCGGGTTTCTCGACGAGATCCTGGTCACCGAGATCGAAACTGCGATCGACCGGGCCGCCGAGGAGGGCTCGCAGGCACTGATCCTCCAGGTCAACAGCAAGGGCACCGTGGTCGACGACGCACGCGTCGAGGGCCTGCTCGAGGACATCATCGACTCCGAGGTTCCGATCGGAGTGTGGGTCGGACCTTCCGGCGCCCGCTTCTACGGCAAGGGCGCCCAGATGGTAGCCGTGGCCGACGTGACCGGCATGGCCCCTGGGGCGCGCATCGGCTACATCGGCGTACCGCTCACGCCCGACAACGGCGAGGTCGACTTCGGGATCGCCGAGGAACAGCTCCGCAACGGTTCGATGGGCCTGGCCGAGGCACGGGCCCTCGACGTGTTCACCGAGATCCAAGACGAAGGTATCCCGACCGTCACGAGCATGGTGCAGGCGCTCAACGGTTTCGTGGGCGACGGGTCCACCCTTGTCACCACCGAGTTGGTCGTGTTGGAGGACGGGTCGACCCGCTTCGAGACCGTCGCCACCGTGCGTTTCTTCAAGCTGTCGCTGGTCGATCAGTTGTTCCACACCGTCGCCAGCCCACCGGTCACCTACCTGCTCCTGCTCATCGGGCTGGGGCTCCTCGTGTTCGAGTTCTTCACCGCCGGGGTCGGCATCGCCGGCGGCGTCGGTGCGATCAGCCTGGTGCTGGCCTGTACGGGGGCGTTCGTTCTCCCCACGCGCTGGTGGGCGTTCGCTGTGATCGTGCTGGCGATGCTGGCCTTCGCCATCGACGTACAGGTGGGAATCCCGCGCTTCTGGACAGGTGTGGGCATCGTGCTCACGGTGATCGGCAGTTGGTTCCTGTTCGAGGACCTGCCGGGCGCAACGATGCGCCCCTCGTGGATCGCTCTCATCGCCGGGATCGGCGGCGTGATGCTCAGCTTCATCGTCGGAATGCCGTCGATGGTGCGGACCCGCTTCGCGACCCCCACGGTGGGTCGCGAGTGGATGATCGGCCGGCAGGGAACCGCCATCGACGACGTCGACCCGGACGGAATCGTCGAGGTCGACGAGGCTCGCTGGATGGCCCGCACGAACCGTGCCACGCCCATCTCGAAGGGCGAGCCGGTGATCGTCGCGTCGATCGACGGGGTCACCCTCGAGGTCGATCCGGTCGAGGGCGCAGCCCAGGATTACCGGGAACGGCGTTCCGCCGAGAGGAACGAACCCACCGACGCTCGGTGAACGCCGAGTAAATGATCCCTTTTGCCCCTTGACCTGGGGTTTGTTGCGTTTTAGCTTCCAAATCCGACCCCCCTCGGAGGCTGCATGAGCGCACAACCGATTCACGACGAGACCAAGTGGCAAACCATGGCTGCATGCCACGGCGAGATGGGCTCGGTCTTCTACCCCCCGATCCGCACCGAACGCAAGGCAGTCCGCGTCGCCCGAGAGCAACGCGCCAAGGCGGTATGTGCCACGTGCGCCGTCCGTCAGGAGTGCCTCGACGCCGCCCTGGCCCAGAAGGAGCGCTACGGCATCTGGGGCGGCCTCACCGACGTCGAACGCCGCCACCTCCTCGAAGCCGGCTAGAGGTGTCCGC
>CBFCWZ010000274.1:0-5032 GCA_965601935.1 uncultured Ilumatobacteraceae bacterium | reverse complement strand
GCCGTCGAGAAGTTCGACTGGCGCAAGGGCTTCAAGTTCTCCACCTACGCCACGTGGTGGATTCGCCAGGCCATCACCCGCGGCATCGCCAACACCGGCCGCACGATCCGCCTGCCCGTCCACGCCGGCGACACCCTCGCCCGCCTCCAGAAGGCCCGCTCCCGGCTCGAGCTCAAGTACGGCCGACCCGCCACTCTGTCCGAGCTGGCCAAAGAAGTCGAGATGCCCGAGGACAAGGTCACCGAGGCACTCCGCTTCGCCGCCGAACCCCTCTCTCTCTCCGAGCCGCTACGCGAAGACGGCGACGCCGAACTCGGCGACGTGGTGGAAGACCGCTCCGCCGAGTCGCCCTTCGAGGTGGCCGCCACGGCGCTGCTGCCCGAGGAGATCGCCCGCCTGCTCGCCCCGCTCGACGAACGTGAACGCGAGATCCTGAAGCTGCGCTTCGGTCTCGACCGCGGCGAGCCCCGCACCCTCGAGGAGGTCGGCGAGCACTTCAATCTCACCCGCGAGCGCATCCGCCAGATCGAGGCGCGCGCCATGAGCAAGCTGCGCCACCCCTCGAGCGACACCGGCGCCCGCGACCTCCTCGCGGTATAGGTGTCCGCTGCAGGTCGCGCAGCAAGCTGAAGCGGAAACCTGAAGCGGTGTCTGACACCATCCGATAGCACGGCTGCAGGCGACGCGACCGGCAGACATCCGGCCACGCGCTGTTGCTTCGGCAGTGGGGTCTTGCACCGGAATTCGCGGCTGTGCGCCTGCGTCGGACACCTACGGTGTCGGGATGGACATTCGCCCCATCGCGTCCGACGAGGAACTCCGCAAGGTCGGAACGGTCGTGCGGGCGGCGCTGCTGTCGAGCCCTCACGACGACGAGGCCTTCGAGAAGCTGAAGGAGTCGGTCCCGTCGAGCGACAACCTCGTGATGTGGGACGGCGACGAGTGCGTCGGCCACGTCGCCGGATTCCGCTTCGACACGACCGTGCCGGGAGGCGCCCGTGTCGCCACCAACGGGGTCACCGGTGTCGGGGTGCGCCCCACGCACACCCGTCGGGGGGTGCTGACCAACCTCATGCATCAGCTCCTGCGCGAGGCCCGCGAGCGCGGCCAGGTCATCGCCAGCCTGCGCGCAAGTGAGGCCCCGATCTACGGGCGGTTCGGATTCGGGCTCGGCGGCGACAAGATGGCCGCGGTCATCACCCGCGAGCGGGCGCGCCCCTTCCGTCACCCACCTGCACCAGGTTCGATGCGGATGCTGCTCGGCGACGAGCCGATCAAGGTCATCCCCGACCTCTACGACCGGGTGGCCCGCACGCGCGTCGGCACGATCAACCGGTACGACTGGCACTGGCGCCGCCTTCTCGACGCCGTCAACAAACAGGTGAGCTCGATGGACGACGGCGGAACGTTCGCCGCCGTCCACACCGACCCACACGGAGTCGACGACGGATACGTGCAGTACTCCATGCGCTGGGCCGACGGGTTCGCCGAGAACTGGCGCGGCGAGGGCAAGATCCAGGCCCTGTGGGGAGCCGACGACGCAGTCGAGCGAGCGTTGTGGCAGTACCTGCTCGACATCGACCTGATCGTGAAGTGGAGAACCGAGGACCGACCGAGCGACGATCCGATCCGTCGTTCGCTGTTCGACCCTCGTGCCTACTTCACGGCGCAGCGGTTGGACGAGCAGTGGGTGCGGGTTCTGCACGTCGACGACGCGCTGCGGGCGCGCACGTACGGCCCGGCGGCGGGCTCGGTCGTTCTGGGCGTCGAGGACCCTCTGTTCGAGGAGAACTGCGGCGGCTGGCGGATCAGTTCCGACGGCGCCGCGCCGACGAACGACGACCCCGACCTCACGATCGACATCACACCGCTCGGCAGCGCCTATCTGGGTGGCGTGTCGTGGCGCGACATGGCTGCATCGGGCGAAGTCGAGGGTGCCGACGATGCAACGCTGGCCCTTCTCGACGCCCTCTTCCTGGTCCGCCCGATCCCGTTCTGCGGCACCGACTTCTGACGAACCTGCAACAGGTGTCTGACACCTGTTGCAGGTCAGGGGCCGGAGAAGACGCCTTCTTGCACGTTGTCGGTGCGGGAGTAGTACTCCGCCTTGGGGTCGTAGCTCGTGACGCCCTCTTCTTCCATCGAGGCGAGTTCGGCGCGACCGACCACGAACCAGTGCACTTCGTCGGGGCCGTCGGCCAGACGCAGGGTGCGCTGTGAGGTGTACATGCCGGCGAGCGGGGTCCACTGCGACACACCCGTGGCCCCGTGGACCTGGATCGCCTGGTCGATGATCTCGCAGACGCGGATCGGCACCATCGCCTTCACCGCGCTGACCCAGATGCGGGCTTCCGCGTTGCCCAACTCGTCCATCGCCTTGGCCGCCGTGAGCACCATGCGGCGCATCGACTCGATCTCGATGCGGGCCTTGGCGATCATCTCGACATTGCCACCGAGGTTGCTGATCCGCTTGCCGAACGCCTCGCGGCTGAGACCGCGCTTGACCATCAGCTCGAGGGCGCGCTCGGCCTGACCGATTGCGCGCATGCAGTGGTGGATGCGGCCGGGGCCGAGACGGACCTGGGAGATCTCGAACCCGCGGCCCTCACCGAGCAGCACGTTCTCGTAAGGCACTCGCACGTCGTTGAAGCGGAGATGCATGTGGCCGTGCGGAGCATCGTCGTCGCCGAACACGTGCATCGGGCCGACGACCTCGACACCCGGGGTGTCCTTGGGAACGAGGATCTGCGACTGCTTCTTGTGCGGCGGGCCGTCGGGGTTCGTCTGCACCATCACGATGAAGATCTCGCAGCGCGGATCGCCGGCGCCCGAGGCGTAGTACTTCTCGCCGGTGATGACCCACTCGTCACCGTCGCGCACCGCCTGGCACGAGATGTTCTTGGCGTCCGACGAGGCGAGGTCGGGCTCGGTCATCACGTAGGCGGAACGGATCTCGCCGTTCAGCAGTGGCGTGAGCCACCGGTCCTTCTGCGCCTGGGTACCGACGCGCTCGAGCACTTCCATGTTGCCCGTGTCGGGTGCAGCGCAGTTGAGGCACTCGGAGGCCAGCGGGTTCTTGCCGAGCTCGGTGGCGATGTAGGCGTAGTCGAGGTTGCTGAGGCCTTCCCCGGTCTCGGCGTCGGGCAGGAAGAAGTTCCACAGCCCCTGCTCCTTGGCCTTGGCCTTCACGCCCTCGAGCAGCTCGAGCTGGCCGGGAGCGTACGACCACCGGTCGGCACGGCCCTCCCCCAGCTCGAAGAACTCCACGGACATCGGCTGGATCTCATCGGCGATGAACTGCTTCACCTTCTCGTACAACGGCTGGACTTCGTCCGACATCCGCAGGTCGTACATGTCGACGGTTGACGGCATTCCCGTCATGTGGGCCTCCCAAGGGGTTCGCGAACTCTGCCCGAGCGACAGTAGTGAGCCGCCGACGAGGCCCTCTCATCGGGAGGGCGGCTCCGAACGGGACCGTCACACCCCTTCCATACGTTGGATCGTCCCCACCCTTCGCGCAGATAGGAACGGTGATACTTGAGTTATACAAGCGCCAACCCGTTCACCCCGGGCTTCGGGCAACAGCCCGCAGTGCTGGCCGGGCGGCGGGAAATCCTGCGCCGATGGGACCGTGCGTTCGCGACCGGTTCGGGCCACGACCCGGCCACCCGAACCCTCCTGCTCGACGAGCGCGGTGTCGGCAAGACCGTCCTGCTCGACGACGTCCACGACATTGCGTTGGCGCATGGCTGGCTGGTGGTGGAAGAGAGCGGCGGGGTCCGCGGTCCGCTGGTCGACCGTCTGGTGGGACGCATCTGGACCCCCGACGACGTCGCGGAGACCAGCACCCGGCTCGGGGTGCACGCCCTCGGACTGAAAGCCGAACGCAGGTGGGAGCGGCCGGCAGCGCCAATGCCCGCATCGCTGCGCGACGCAGTCTCCTCCGTGCTCGGCTCGATCCAACCTCCAGGTACCGGCCTCCTCGTCACGATCGACGAGGTCCACGACGTGGCCACCGACGACATCAAGACCATCGGCAACGAGCTTCAGCAGCTCCTCCGCAGCGGCTACCGGGTCGCCCTGGTCGCCGCGGGTCTCCCTGTCGACGACCTCGTCGACCACAGGCGGATGCCCACGTTCCTCGCCCGATCGTGGCAACCCGAACTGGGACCAGTGTCCGACGCCGACGTCGCCGAAGCCTTCACCGCCACCCTGGCGACGATCCACGCCACCTGTACGTCTGCCGCTCTCGCCCGCGCCGTCGACGCGGCGGCGGGCCTGCCGTACGCGATGCAGCTGGTTGGCTGGTACATGGTCGACGATGCACCGCCCGACACGACCCGTTTCGAGCTCGAACACGTCCGCTCCGTGACCGGCCGCGTCCACAGCGACCTCCTGACCGGATTGCGGTTGCCGTACGACGTGTCGCCTGGTCGTCGTTCCGTCCTGGAGGCGATGGCCCACGACGACGGCCCCTCCCGCCTCTCCGACCTCACCCGCCGCCTCGGCAAGACGCCCCAGCAGATCGCGCCGGTTCGTGCCTGGCTGCTCGAGCGCGGCTACGTCGACGCGCCGGCTCGCGGCCTGCTCGAATTCAGGCACAGCGGCATGCGGGCGCTCCTCCGGACCGACCCCGACGCGCTCGCCCGCGACCCGCAGCGGCGCCCGGTGCACACAGGGTGACCCTCAGAACAGTGTGGGTACGAATGGTGGCCGAGGTTCACCCGAGGCGTGCACGATGCAGCGCTGGCAGAAGGTGACCAGCTGTTCGTCCTCGGGACGTCGGAGGTACTGCCGCAGCCACTCGCGGGCCACCTCCTCGGTCACGCGGGGAAGGTCGTCGACACCATCGCTGAAGTAGGTGCAGTCCACCCGGTGGAGAACGTGGGCATGGGGATGATGGTGCTTCTCCAGGAACTCCGACTCGATGTTCAACACGAAGTCGAAGCGATCATCGGCGTCCTCGGCCATCCCCCGACACTACGGGCGCAGTCGGTGAACGGAACTGTCGAAAGGACCAACGGGCCCCGCC
>CBFCWZ010000273.1:0-5100 GCA_965601935.1 uncultured Ilumatobacteraceae bacterium | reverse complement strand
GTGGCCGCCGCCGCCTACGCCGAGACCGCCGCGTACTGGGACGAGGTCCAGCCGAGCCGCGCTCTCGAGGCGACCTGGCAGCTGATCCGCGCCACGAATTCCCACCTCGAGGCGAACGAGCCGTGGAAGGCCGAGCCGGGCCCCGACGTCGACGCCGTGATGGGCGATGCTCTCGAGGCGCTGCGGATCACCGCCATCCTCGCTTCCCCCGCGCTGCCCGGAACCGCCCAGGAGATCTGGGAACGCATCGGATGTGACGGCCAGCTCCTCGACCAGCGGCTCCCTGCCGCCGCCGCCTGGGGCCAGTACCGACCCGGCAACGAGGTCACCAAGGGCAACCCCCTCTTCCCCCGCATCACGGCCTGACGTCCCTGAACGAAATGAACGACATTGCGCACTGAATTCTTTGTTCGGCGACGGGGTGCGGCGAGATGACGGTCTGGGCCGACAGCCATTGCCATGTGCACGACCCGCGGATCGCCGACGGGCCCGATGGGGCGGTGCAGACAGCGCGTGACTCAGGCGTCCACACGCTGATCACCGTCGGGACCGACCGTGCGACGTCGCTGGCGGCGATCGAACTGGCCTCCCGCCACGACGACGTGTTCCCTACCGTCGGCCTGCACCCGCACGACGCGAAGAACGGCGTGGGCACGATCACCGACCTGTTCACCCCCGACGTGGTGGCCGTGGGTGAAGCCGGGCTCGACTACTACTACGACAACTCCCCGCGCGACGCCCAGCAGCAGGTGTTCGCCGAGCAGATCCAACTCGCTCACACACTCGGGCTGCCGCTCGTGATCCACACCCGCGACGCGTGGGAGGACACCTTCGACATCCTCGATGCCGAGGGAACCCCCGACCGCACGGTCTTCCACTGCTTCACGGGCGGCCCCGGCGAGGCATCGCAGTGCCTCGACCGCGGTGCTCACCTGTCGTTCTCCGGGATCGTCACCTTCAAGGGTGCGCCCGAGGTGCAGGAGGCTGCCCGGCAGTGCCCGCTCGACCGGATGCTCGTCGAGACCGACAGCCCGTACCTGGCCCCGGTCCCCCATCGCGGGAAGCCGAACCGTCCCGCCTGGGTGTCCCACGTCGGCGAGTTCATCGCCGAGCTGCGCGGCGCTCCTGTGGACGACGTCGCGGCCACCACATCCGCAACGACACGGGCCGTGTTCGGGCTCCCCGCCTGAGTTCCCGCTCCCTCGTCGGGCCGAGACCGCACGACGTCGCCTGTGGCGGTGCAGGCCTGTTCGGCTTCGAGCCGGCGGACTCGCATCAGCCGGACCGGATCGCTCTCGTCCACGCGCGCTGAGCTGGGCGAACACCGCTGGTCAGGGGTCACTGACCCCCTCAGCAGACGCGCCCGCCGATACGCTTTTCCTCAACCCCTCCCCGGAGTTCCCCTTTTCCGTGTACGAGACCAACCGTCGACGCTTCCTCTGGCCTGTCATCGTGACCCTGATCGCCGTTCCGGCGATCTGGTGGGCATCCCAGCGCGCCGATTCGAACGACTCCGATACCGGCGCCACCTCCACCGAGGTCGCCGACGGCGCCACGGCTGCGGGATCCACGCCCCCGCTCTCCCCCGAGTTGGTGGGCGACTACGAGCCGGTCTACCTCGACGGGCCCGAGGGCGAGTCGCCACCGGGCATCGCCGACATCGCGGTACCCGCCCAGGGCGAACTGGCGCTGTACCAGGACGCCACCTACAGCAGTGCACTGCCCGCCGGCATCTGCACGGCCCGCGTCGGCCAGGTCGGCGAACGCGTCCACGTGGTGAACCTGGAGAACAACCGCAGCATCATCTGCCTGGTCCAGCTGGCGAACCCGGAACAGCAGGAGGACCTCGTGCTGAGCCGTGCCGCGTTCCTGAAACTGGCCGACCTCACCGACGCGCCGATCCCGGTCGAACTGCGCCAGTGACGCACTCCCGTCCGGCGATCCACCAACTCCTCGACGATGCCGGCCTCGCTCCCCGCCGCGACCTCGGTCAGAACTTCGTCGCCGACCCCAACACCGTGCGGCGGATCGCCGAGTTGGCACGGATCTCGGCCGGCGACCATGTGGTCGAGGTCGGTGCCGGGCTCGGCAGCCTCACCCTCGCCCTCGCCGAGACCGGCGCCCACGTCACCGCCGTCGAGGTCGACGCGGGAGTGGCCGCACAACTGCGCGTCGTGGTCGCCGACGCGCCGAACGTCGAGGTGGTCGAGGCGAACGCGATGGACCTCGACTGGGATCTCTTGCTGTCCGAGCGCGACGGCGACGCGGCATGGACGCTGGTGGCCAACCTGCCCTACAACCTGGGCACTCCACTGGTGTGCGACCTGCTCGACGAGGTCCCGACGATCGAGCGGATGCTCGTGATGGTCCAACGGGAGGTGGCCGAACGCTTCGCCGCCGCACCCGGCACGAAGGCCTACGGCGCGGTCAGTGTGAAGGCCGCATTCTGGGGCCGGGCCCGCGTCGTCGGCCTCGTCCCGGCATCGGTGTTCGTTCCCCGGCCCAACGTGGAGTCGGCCCTGCTGGAGATCGAGCGCGGGGCCGTTCCCGACGTCGACCCGGTCCCACTGTTCGGTCTGGTCCGGACTGCCTTCAACCAGCGCCGCAAGATGCTCCGCCGTTCCCTCGCCGACCACGTCACCGCCGACCAGTTCGGGGCCGCCGACGTTCCGCCCACCGCCCGGCCCGAGGAGCTCAACGTCGACGCCTGGGCCCGCCTCACCCGCGCCATCACCTGAACCATCGCCGTTTCGGTCGAAAGATCTGCGCACCGTCCCTCATGAACCGCGACCAGAACGACGACACTGGGGCTGTGATCGTGCGGGCGCATGCGAAGCTGACCTGGACGCTGCGGGTCACGGGGATGCGTGACGACGGCTACCACCTGCTCGACTCCGAGATGGTGAGCCTCGACCTCCACGACGTCCTCACGATCGACCCCGACTCGGAGGGTCTGACCGCCACCGGCCCCTTCGCCGATGGGATTCCGCTCGACCACACGAACCTGGTCTCCAAGGCCCTGGACCGCACCGGCCGACGGGCCGCGATCAGACTCGACAAGCGCATCCCCCACGGCGGCGGGCTCGGCGGCGGCTCGACCGACGCGGCGGCTGTGCTGGCGTGGGCCGGGCACCCGACCGGCCACGAAGGCCTCGCCGACGCCGCCCGCCTCGGCGCCGACATCCCGTTCTGCCTGGTCGGCGGCAGGGCACGGGTGCAGGGCATCGGCGAGATCGTCGAGCCACTCCCCCACATCGACCGCACGGTCACCCTCGTGATCCCGCCACTCGCCTGCAGCACCCCGGCCGTCTACCGGGCCTGGGACGAGCTCGGCGGACCGAACGCCGAGGGCCCCAACGACCTCGAGCTCGCAGCCCTCGCCGTCGAGCCGCGACAGGCCTGGTGGCGCGACGCGATCACCGAACGAAACGGCGCCCCACCGGTCCTCGCGGGCAGCGGGGCGACATGGTTCACCGAGGGAGTACGCGACGACGCCCTCGGCGATCTGATCGACGAGGGCGCTCGGGTGTTGGTGGCTCGCACCGTCTCAGCTGAGACAGCGCGGCCGCGCGGACGGTGAAATGACTACTTGCGACGCTGATGGCGCGTGCGGCGGAGCATCTTCTTGTGCTTCTTCTTGCGCATACGCTTGCGGCGCTTCTTGACGAGAGAACCCATGACCGGCACGACGCTATCGGCCGTTGCAAGAGTCTCCACGGCGAGTACCGTGACCCGTGTCGGAGCGGTTCCCCCGTGACCCGCCCGGCGCACATAGTCCGGGGTCGTCTAACGGTAGGACGGCGGTTTTTGGTGCCGCTTGTAGGGGTTCGAGTCCTCTCCCCGGAGCGATGAGCGTTTCTGCCATTGTCCTCGCGGCAGGTGAAGGCACGCGCATGCGTTCCAGCCGCCCCAAGCCCCTCCATCTCATCTGCGGCCGGGCGATGGTGCTCCACGCCATCCACGCGCTCGGGAAGCTGCACCCGGAGCGCACCGCGGTCGTGGTCGGTCACCGCGCCGAGCAGGTCACGAAGAAGGTCCAGGAACAGGCGCCGGCGTGGGCCAACGTGGCCTTCGTCGAGCAGGTCGAGCAGAACGGCACCGGCGACGCCGCGGCCATCGGCATGACCGCGTTCACCGGCGACGACTACGACGAGGACGCCATCGTCGTCGTACTCCCCGGCGACACGCCCCTCCTCCAGCAGGACACCCTCGACGAACTCGTCGCGATGCACGTCGCCAACGGCAACGCAGCCACCCTGCTCACCAGTGTGATGGACGACCCCACCGGCTATGGCCGGGTCATCCGCAAGCGCGACGGCCAGGTCCAGCGAATCGTCGAACAGCGCGATGCCGGCCCCGAGGAACTCGATGTGAAGGAGGTGTGCACGAGCATCTACGCCTTCCGGCGCGACCTGCTCGGCCCCGCGCTCCGCTCCCTCACGTCCGACAACGCGCAAGGCGAGTACTACCTCACCGACGTCATCTCCGTGCTCGCCGACATGGGCCACCGCATCGGTTGCGTCCAGGCTCCCGGCGCCGAGACGCAGGGAGTGAACGACCGCTGGCAGCTGGCGCTCGCCGAGCGCGAGCTGCGGAGCCGCACCAACCGGCACTGGCTGCTCAACGGCGTCACCATGCTCGACCCGCGCCAGACCTTCATCGACGTCACGGTCACCATCGGCCGCGACGTCACGCTGTACCCGGGCACGATGCTCCAGGGCTCCACGGCCGTCGGCGACCGATGCGACCTCGGCCCCGACACCCGGCTCGTCGACTGTGCGGTCGGCGACGGGGCATTCGTCGAACACACCGTCGGCCACGACGCCGAGATCGGGCCCGGCGCAACGGTCGGCCCGTATGCCCATCTGCCTGCAGGGTCGTCCGTCGCTGAGGACGAAACCACGGGCGCGTTCTACACTGCACCCGCCACCTGAGGGCACCAGGCGGACCCACCACACCGACTTCGGGAGAGAGTCACCAGATGGAGAAGGTCACCACCAAGCGGTTGGCGCTCTACACGGGGCGCACTCACCCTGAACTGGCCGCGGAGGTTGCGGCCCACCTCAACATCCAGCTCGGAGAGGACGACCTCGTCGAGTT
>CBFCWZ010000272.1:0-5103 GCA_965601935.1 uncultured Ilumatobacteraceae bacterium | reverse complement strand
GCTCCCGGCCGTTCTGGCCGTGATGCTCATCGTCGAGTCCGGCCTGAGCTGGTGGTTGGGCCTCGGCATCGGGCTCGTCGCCTCACTCGTCGTCGGTGTCGCCTCTGAGTTCCTCGTCATCCGCCGCTTTTTCGAGGCACCGCGTCTCGTGGTCACCGTGGCCACCATCGGGCTGGCCCAACTCCTCGGGCTCTGCGCTGTGCTCATCCCGCGCTGGTGGGATGCCTTCGTCACCTCGCAACGAATCGATGCACCGTTCGAGATCGAGTTCGAAGTCGGCTCACGCGTCTTCACCGCCGACCACGTGGTCGCCCTCGTGGCCGCGCCGTTGGCGATACTCGGGGTGGGAGCCCTCCTCCGTTGGACCCGTATCGGGATCGCCATCCGCGCCGCGGCCGAACTCCCCCAGCGGGCCAACCTGCTCGGCATCCCGGTCAAGGCACTACAGAGCGTGGTGTGGGGCATCGCCACACTGCTCGGATTCCTCGCGTTGTTCCTGCGGGCCGGCATCTACGGCCTCCCGGTCGGAGGGCAACTCGGCCTGCTGCTCCTCCTCCGCTCGCTCGCCGCTCTCACGCTCGGGCGGATGGTCCACCTCCCGACCATCCTCGCCACGTCGATCGCGCTCGGCATCCTCCAGGAGGGAGTGGTGTGGAACTCGCAGGCGGTCGAGGCGGAAGCGATCATGGCCGCCATCACCGGTGCCGTGATCATCGCCGGACTCCTCGCCCGCCGAACCAGGGGTCTGCGCTCCGAAGCCGACACCTCCTCGTGGCAGAGCGTGGGCGACACCCGCCCGATCCCCTTCGAGTTCCGTTCCCTCCCGGTCGTCCGCTACGGGCGTCCGATCGGGATCGCCGCGTCGGCCGTGCTCCTCCTGGTGTTCCCCTCACTCCCCTGGTTCGACGCCACCGTGGTGGTGAGGATGGGACTGATCTTCCTGTTCGCCATCGTGATCCTCTCCCTCGGCGTGCTCACCGGTTGGGCAGGCCAGCTCTCCCTCGGTCAGATGGCCTTTGCCGGTGTCGGTGGGGCGGTGAGCGCATGGATCACGCTCAACTGGCAGTGGGACATCACCCTCGCCGTTCTCGTCGCCGGCGTGTCCGGGGCGGGCGTGTCGCTCGTGGTCGGGCTCCCTGCGCTCCGCCTGCGTGGCATGTACCTCGCGGTGACGACGTTGGCGTTCGGGCTCACCGTGAGCCAGTACTTCCTCAACCCGCGTTTCTTCGGCTGGATCCCTGAGGAGCGGGTGGAACGGCTTCCCATCTTCGGCGTCATCGACTGGTCGTCGTCGCGGGGCATCTACTACGTGTCGCTCGTGGCGATGCTCCTCGCGTTCTTCGCCGTTCGCGGCATTCGACACAGCCGGACGGGGCGAGTCCTCATCGCGATGCGCGACAACGAACTCGGCACCGAGGCCTACGGCGTCAACCCGGTGCGGGCGAAGCTCACCGCGTTCGCGATCTCAGGCTTCCTCGCCGCGGCGGCCGGGGCCCTGCTGACCCATCATCATCAGGCGTTCTGGACGTACGACGCCGGCTTCAGCCTCGGCATCTTCACCGCCTCCGTCGTCGGCGGACTCGGCTCACTCCTCGGTGCGTTCGTCGGATCCCTCTACTGGAACGGCACGTACTTCTGGTTGGAGGGCAGCTGGCGTCTCTTCGTCACCGGCTTCGGAGTGCTCTTCATCCTGCTGATCGCCCCGGGCGGGCTGGTCAGCCTGTGGACCGACCTGCGCGATCTCAGCCTCCGCTGGGCGGCGAAGCGCCGCGGCATCTCTGCTGAGGAACTGCCCGACGCCGACGACGGGACCCTGGCCCTCCCCGACGTGGTGGATCCCCCGCCGTCCCAGGTGAACGGCGTGGCCCACGACCTCGCAGCGGACGGTTCGAGCACCGACAACGCGGAGGAACTCACCCCTGGAGGCGGTGGATGACCGTCACCGCAGAACCGCCTGCGTCCGACGAGACGACGGAGCGTCAGGGTCTGCTGCGTCGGATCACGGGCGACGGGCCGATCGTGGCCCTCCTCATCCTGTTCGGACTCAACGCCGTCGACGAACTCGACCGCAGTGCCTTCGCCATCCTCGGCCCGGAGATCCGTGACGAGTTCGACCTGGGCTTCACCGGCCTCCTGACGCTCATCGCATTCGTCGTGGCCGCCGCGCTCGCGCTGCAGGTTCCCATCGCCGGTCTGGCCGACCGCTACTCCAGGGTCAAGATCGCACTGATCGGAGCCACCGCCTGGGCCTGCTTCTCGTTCATGACCGGCCTGGCGACCACCATCGTCGTGCTCGGCATCGCCCGGTCGGGTTCGGCCATCGGCAAGGCAGTCAACGACCCGACCCACAATTCTCTGCTCGCGGACTGGTTCGCCCCCGACCACCGCGCCAAGGTCTACAGCTTCCACCGTGCCGCCAACGCAGTCGGCGCGACCTTCGGGCCGATCATCGCCGGTCTCCTGGCCTATTCGTTCGGCTGGCGGGTGCCGTTCCTCGTGTTCGCCGTGCCGACGCTGATCCTGGTGGTGATCGGCCTCCGCCTCCGCGAGCCCATCCGTGGGGCCCACGAGCGGCGGCTGGCCGGTGGTGACGAGACCGCCATCCAGACCGAGGAGGCGCCGCCCTCCTACGCCGAGGCCTGGCGGATGTGCTGGAAGATCAAGACGCTGCGCCGGATCTTCGTGGCCATGCCCTTCCTCGCCGCCTCCCTCATCGGGTTCGGTTCGCTCGCTGCCCTTCTCTACGAGGAGGCCTACAACCTCGACGAGCGAGCACGGGGCATCGCCGCTGCCGCCACCGAACCAGGCCAACTGGTCGGGCTCTACATCGGTGCCCGACTGGCCACGAAGGTCATCGCCGAGGAGCCCGGAAAGATCCTGCGCTATCTCGCAGTGGTGTCTGCCATCACCTCGGTGCTCTCCGCGGTGTTCGCCCTCACACCGCTCTTGGGTGTGGCAATCGGTGCGAACGTCCTCATCGCGATGTGTCTCGCCATCGTCGGCCCGGGCATCCTCACGGCCCTCTCACTGGCGATCCCACCGCGCGCCCGGGCCATGGGCTTCTCGATGAGTTCGCTCTGGATCCTGCCCGGCCTCGTGATGCTCCCGATGATCGGCTGGATCGCCGACAACTGGGGGATCCGCACCGGGATGATGATGATGGTCCCGATCTTCTTCATCGGCGGGCTGATCATCTCGAGTGGTGGCAACGTCATCGACGACGACATCACCCAGGTCCGCCGTACTGCCCTCGCCCGCGCCGAGGTGGCCCACGAACGCGCTCAGGGCCGGGTCAAGCTGCTCCTGTGCCGCGAGATGAACGTCGGCTACTCGGGTGTGCGGGTCCTGCACGACGTCGACTTCGAGATCGACGAGGGTGAGATCGTCGCGCTCCTCGGCACCAACGGGGCCGGCAAGTCGACCCTGCTCAAGGCCATCTGTGGTGTCGTCCAGGCCGACGACGGCGCGGTGATCTTCGACGGCCGCGACATCACCCATGCGCCCCCGAACGAGATCGCCGGCCACGGGATCGTCCAGATTCCCGGTGGTGCGGGCGTCTTCCCCAGCCTGACCGTGCGCGACAACCTCGAGGCGGCCGGATGGCTGAACCGGCGCGACCCCGAGCGGCTCGCCGAGGCCCACCTCACGGTGATGGAGAAGTTCCCCGAGTTGGAGTCGAGGCTCGACAGTCCGGCCGCCGACCTGTCGGGCGGGCAGCAACAGATGCTGGCACTCGGGATGACCTTCCTGATGACGCCCCGGCTGCTGATGATCGACGAGTTGTCACTCGGGTTGGCGCCGGTGATCGTGGAACGACTCCTCGCCATGGTCCGCGAGATCGCGGCGAGCGGCGTGACGGTGATCCTCGTCGAACAGTCGGTGAACGTGGCGCTCGACCTGGCGGACACGGCCTACTTCATGGAGCGCGGGCGGATCCGATTCCACGGTCCCACCGACGAGCTGATGCACCGTGACGACCTGCTCCGCGCGGTCTTCCTGGGCGATGCGACGGGCGACAGCGACGACGGGACGTCCCCTGCCGACGTCCGCGAGACCGCGGTCGACTCGACCCACGAGAGCGACGCGCCCGTCCTCCTCGCGAGCGGACTGGTCCGCCGGTTCGGCGGCATCCGAGCCGTGTCCGACGTGTCGCTGGCCGTCGGGCAGGGCGAGATCGTCGGGATGATCGGCCCCAACGGAGCGGGCAAGACGACCGTGTTCGACCTCATCGGCGGCTCGACACCGGCCCACTCCGGAGTGATCCGACTGGACGGCCGGGACGTCACGGCCCTCGGCGCCAGTGGCCGTGCACGAGGTGGACTCGGGCGTTCGTTCCAGGACGCCCGGCTGTTCCCGTCGCTCACCGTGGAGGAGACGATCGCCGTGTCGCTCGAGCGCTGGATCTCCTCGAAGGACCCGGTGTCGGCGGCACTCCATCTGCCCACTGCCTTCGACTCGGAGTCCGCGGTGCGCGAGCGCGTCGCTGAACTGATCGACGTGATGAACCTCGGCGTCTACCGCCACCGTCGGATCCGGGAACTCTCCACCGGGACACGAAGGATCGTCGATCTCGCCTGCGTGATCGCCCACCGGCCGACCGTGATCCTCCTCGACGAACCGTCCAGCGGGATCGCCCAGCGCGAAGTGGAAGCTCTCGCCCCACTGCTGTTGCGGATGCGCGACCAGATGGGTTCGGCCCTGCTCGTCATCGAGCACGACATGAACCTGCTCGCATCGATCAGCGACCGCATCATCGCGATGGACCAGGGCTCGGTGATCGCCGAGGGTGCACCGCCCGACGTTCTCAACCATCCCGACGTGATCGCCAGCTACCTCGGCACCGATGAGGCTGCGATCGCCCGCTCGGGCAAACGCGAACCATGACCAGTCCACGACAGAAGGGGGAGACGTGATGCAACCGGCATCGGCAGAAGGAGGAGGTGGGGGCGGGAGCACCGCGCTCCGCCGTTGGGGCCCGATCGGGGCGATCGTGGTGGTCGCGCTGGTGATCGGAGGTGTCGTCCTGTTCTCCGGCGGGGACGACGACACCGACGTGGCGTCGACCGACGCACCGACGGAGACCGAACCCGCGGCAACCGAGCC